>DBVW01000004.1:6247-26614 GCA_002308495.1 Alphaproteobacteria bacterium UBA1254 | reverse complement strand
GTGAAAGTCAGTCCGATACAGTTTTTCAGACAGGTTCGCCAAGAAGTTAAGAAAATTACTTGGCCGTCCAGAAAAGAAGTTACTCAAGTGACAACAATCGTGCTCATCATTGTAGCGCTTGCCGCTGTTTTCTTCTTTGCGGTTGATGTGGTTTTGGCATGGGCTGTCAAACTCATCTTAAGATTGGGAGTGTAAATCTATGGCCGCTCGTTGGTATGTCGTAAATGTTTATTCGGGTTCGGAAAAGAAGGTTGCCGAGTCGCTTAAAGAACAAGCCGTTATTAAAAAAATTGAAGATAAAATTTTGGAAGTTCTTGTGCCGACCGAAGAAGTTGTTGAAATCAAAAAAGGCGCAAAGGTCAGTGCCGAACGCAAGTTTTTTCCGGGCTATATCTTGGTTAAAATGGAAATGGATGATGATGTTTGGCATGTTGTTAAAAACACGCCGCGTGTCAGCGGTTTTTTAGGCAGCCGTAACAAACCTCAGCCGATCAGCGACAAAGAAGTTGAACGCATCTTAAAACAAATGGAAGAAGGCGTTGAACGTCCGCAAACAATAGCCTCCTTTGAAATCGGTGAAAACGTTCGTGTAACGGATGGTCCGTTCGCCTCATTTGTCGGTGTTGTCGAAGAAGTTGACAACGAAAAAGCGCGTTTGAAAGTTTCTGTTTCTATTTTCGGACGTTATACGCCGGTAGAGTTGGAATTTGCTCAGGTTGAAAAAGTAAAATAAAAACGTATAATGGCTATCTACTAGAAAGCTCTTTTACTTATGTGCCTTTTTTGTACACTGCGTAAAAGAGCTTTCGTCGTATCTGGCACATTCTACGCTTTTATTGATTCAAAATGCAAGCGGTCGCACGGCGTATAAAAGGGATTTTTTTTAATCTTTTTCTTGTTTGAGTTCGTTTTCCAAATCAGAAAGTTTGAGTTTTAAGCTTTCTGACGGGTTTAATTCACGCGCCTGTTTGATTTGTTTTTTTGCCGTTTCGATGTTATCAATCATCACGCTGTATTTGGCTGAAGCATATAAGCTTTCGGCTTTTAAGCCTTTTTGGTGGTAAGCTTTGGCTAAAAGCTCCCAGGCATGGGAAGATTCGTTTTCAATTTGGAGCTTATTTAAAAGATTAATCACATCCTGCAAATAAGGAGCGTTGTTTTTAGCTTCAAGCGCACATTCGGCATATAGAAGAGTTGTTTCTCCGGAACTGGGCTTTAAGCTTAAAGATTTATGATAGGCTGCCAATGCCTCATCTGTTTTTCCGTTTTCAAACAAAAATTGACCTTTGAGCTGATAAAAATAAGGATTTTGAGGCTGTTTTGCAATCAGCTCGTCCATTAAACGATTGGCCTTGTCATATTTTTTTTGACGAAAGTCGACAATGGCGTGAGCATATTTTGCTTCGTCGCTTTTATCTTTAAGAGGATATTTTAAAAGAGTGCGCTCAACAGGAAGCAAAAAAGCAGACAATTTAGCCTGAATAAACTTGAAGTTTTCATCTAAGGGTGAAGTTGTTTTGCCGCCGTTATCTTTAACGGCTTTTTCAAAAAACGACATACGCTCCATACTCATCGGGTGCGTTCTGAAATAGGGGTTTTCTTCATATCCGGACAAACGATTGTTTTTTTGAATGGTTTTCATAAAATTTTTCAATCCGGCAGCGGATTGTCCGAGTGCTTTGAGATATTTAACGGCGCTTTCATCGGCATTGCGTTCTTCACTCATTTGATAAGCCATCATGGAATTAAGCAAAGATCCGTGCGAGCCGAGCGCAACAGCCATAGCGGCATCGCCTCTGCCGGAAGCAACGGCGGTAGCCCCGGCGGCAATAAGCGAAATGGCGGACAATGTTTGCAAATCTTGAATTTTAAGCTTCTGGCGCATAATGTGTCCGCCGGCGATATGCCCCGTTTCATGCGCTAAAATACCCGAAATTTCATTAACATTCGAAGCTTTTAACAAAGTGCCGGTATGCACAAACAGATGATTGCCGTCAGAAACAAAAGCATTTAAGGTCATATCATTTAAGAGGTGAATACGATGGGGATCGTATGAAACACCGGCCGTCTTAAAAATAGGCTCAACAATGTTGCAAATAAAAGTTTCCGTTTCATCATCGGTCAAAAGCGAAGGGGCTGCAAAAGTTTCAAAAGCAAAAAAGACTGAAAAGCAAAAAGCATACAGCCCTTTTTGTAAAAATTGAAAATTTAGCCGATTAATTTTCGCCACCATGCTGTTTTCTTCTGATCCTGATTTTGTTCAACATTAATGTCATCAGAGCTGTACAAGATAACGGGCGCTTCTTTCTTCGGCGCGTCTTTACGGCGTCTGTCAAAACGATTGCGTCTGCGGTTAAAACGTCTGCCGTTATATGAACGGTTGTTTTCAAACTCTGAAGCTTCGTCTTGCTCGTCAGAGGCGACTTCCTGCTCGCTTTCCTGTTCGTCAAAAGCATCGGCATAAGTCGTCGCCGGCATATTTTCCGAAGGTGTTTCCGTTGATTTTGTTTGACGCTGACGTTCAATTTTATAATCTGAAACGTTTTTAATCGAATTATCGGCAGCAATCACAACAGTCATATTGTAACGTTCTTCCAATTCCGCTAAATTTTTGCGCTTTTGATTGAGCAGATAAACGGCTGTTTCCGTCGGTACCGAAACCGTTAAGCTCGTAAATCTGTTTTTAATACCTTCTTCTTCAATGGCGCGTAAAATCAGAACGGCACCGGATTCGGTCGTGCGCATAACGCCTTGACCATGGCAATAAGGACAAGTTTCATAATTGCTTTCGATAAAAGAAGAATGCATACGTTGACGCGAAATTTCGAGTAACCCGAAACAACTCATACGTGCGATTTGAACGCGTGCCCGGTCTGTTTTAAGCGCTTCTTTCATACGTTTTTCAACGGCAATGTTGTTTTTAGGATCGTCCATATCAATGAAATCGACAACAACCAAACCGGCCAAATCGCGCATTTTAAGTTGGCGTGCAATTTCATCGGCAGCCTCTAAGTTTGTTTTTAAGGCTGTTTCTTCAATATCCATTTCTTTGGTGGCACGTCCGGAGTTAACGTCAATAGCGACCAAAGCTTCCGTCGGGTTAATAACCAAATAACCGCCCGATTCGAGCTGAACAATCGGATTGTGAAGCTTGTCAAGCTGAGCTTCAACCTGATAGCGCTGAAATACAGGTGTTTCATTCGGTTTGCGGCATTTTAATTTGCGCAGACTTTGCGGAGATAAAATTTTAACAAAATCACGCGCTGCTTTATAAGCCTCGTTGCCGTCAACAATAATTTCGGAAATATCCTTTGAACACATATCACGGAGCGCACGCTTAATCAAATCACCTTCTTCGTAAATAAGGGCAGGTGCTTTGTTTTGAAGTGCATTGGTGCGGATTAAATTCCATGTGCGGATGAGGTAATTGTAGTCTCTGACAATTTCTTCTTCTGTTTTGTCTTCGCCGGCTGTGCGGATGATAAGAGACATATCCATCGATAAAGGCAAAGTTTTAATAATGTCTTTTAAACGTTTGCGGTCAGCCGCATTGGTAATTTTGCGTGAAACACCCCCGCTTTTAATGCGATTCGGCATCAAAACGCCGTAACGTCCGGCAAGAGACAGATAAGTGGTGAAAGATGCCCCTTTGTTGCCGCGCTCTTCTTTAACCACTTGGACAAGCAAAATTTGCCCTTCTTTAATAACATCCTGAATGTTGGAATTGTGATAAAGCTTGCGTGCGCGAATAAGTTTGCGCTGAACTTCAAAGCTGTATTCAAATTCGGCATCCGTTGTGTTGTCCGAAATGTCGATGTCAATATCATCATCATTAGATTCCATAACAGATTTCATCTCGTCGGTTTCTTCGATCCGATCATCTTCATCAGGCGCATCTGCCGTCGAAACTTTAAAATCTGAGGTTTCCTGAGAAACGGAATCTGTTTTTTGTTCACTCGATTCGGTTTCAACATTTTCATGTTCTTTAGGGTCGTCTTGAACTTCAGCCGTTTCTTGAGGCTTTTCATCTGTTGTTTGCGAGTCCAAAACGGTGTCGCCTAAAATAACGGTATCGTCCGAAGCTTGCTGCTGAGGAGCTGTTTGAGTTTGAGCGGCAGCCGTTGCTTCTTCTTCGGCTTTAAGGCGTTCTTCTTCGGCTTTTCTTGCCTCATAAAGCGCTTTCTTTTCGGCGCGATAGCGTGCACGTTGCTCACGTCGTTCTTTAATATACTGTTTTTTGTTTTCAATGATAACGTCAACTTCTTTATCAATTGCAGCAAGCATTTCATCTGAAACATCGTAATAATCGGGATGTATTTCGCTGAAAGCTAAAAAGCCGTGTTTGTTTCCGCCGTAATCAATAAAAGCGGCCTGCAAAGAAGGTTCAATGCGAACAACCTTGGCCGTATAAATATTTCCTTTGATTTGTTTTCTTGAGGTTGATTCGAATTCAACATCTTCAACCTTGTTTCCGTCAACGATAACAACCCTTGTCTCTTCGGGCTGTGTATCATCAATTAACATTCTTTTTGCCATTATATTTTCCTAATATATAAAATTTCACCCGTTGCAAGAGCTTTGCGGAAAATAAACAACAATAAAGGGCAAATCCCCTATGTATTAAATAGTGTTTGCAACACTTCTATTTTCAAAAGCTTTTATAAAGGGCATATTACTTCTTCTTTTTGATTGAGCCGTTTATAAAAGCAACAAAACTCTCACTTTTGTCGGCAAACGCATCTTATGCAAATCTTCCGTGCGCAAAACAGCCGACTGCTCTTACAATATAGATTTTGTTTTAAAATTACAACAACAAAATTTTAAAATCTGCAATATTTTTTTAAGAGATTAGTAACATCTGGTCTGTAAAATGACGGGCATGAGAAAATTTTGCGACATATTAAAGAGAAAATTGATGCTTTTTGCTCTCGGGATTCTGGCGCTTTGCGCGTCGGGTCTTAATGAGGCAAATGCGGCTACCATTAAAAATATGCGAATCGGCCAACAGGTCAGCAGTGTCCGCATTGTTTTTGATGCCGATGAAAAGTTTGATTATCAGGTTTTTCTTCTTTCCGATCCGAAAAGATTGGTGGTAGACGCATTAGGTGCCAATATTAAGAAAAATTTACAAACGGGCAAAAACGGCATTGTTTCATCAACAAGAGTAGGAGATTTAAACAAAACGGATAAACGGGTTGTTTTCGATCTTCAAAAGCCGGTATTGATTAAGCAGGCTTTTATGCTTCCGCCTTCGCAAAATAATGCTTGGCGTTTTGTTGTTGATTTGGTTGTTGCTTCGGAAAGAGATTTTAAATCAAAAGTGGGCTTAAAATATGCGCTGACAAATAAAGGAAAATCTTCTGAGACAAAAGTTGCTTCAAGCTCGAAATCAACGAGCAGCTTATTTAAAAGCTCGGATAAAGCGGCTAAACCGAAATCAAGACAGAAAATTATCGTCTTAGATCCGGGGCATGGCGGTAAAGATCCGGGTGCAATCGGCGCGTATGGCAAAACCTATGAAAAGAATATCACGCTTGCCATGGGCAAAGAATTAAAAACGCTTTTGGAAAAGAAGGGATATAAAGTTTATTTAACGCGCAGCACCGATATTTTTATTCCGTTACGTCAACGTGTGAGAATTGCACAAAAGTATAAGGCGGATTTGTTTATGTCAATTCATGCGGATAGCGCGGTCAACAGAAATGCAAAAGGTCTGTCGGTATATACGCTTTCTGAAAAAGCATCGGACAAAGAGGCGGCCGCACTGGCAGAACGTGAAAACAAAGTGGATATCATCGGCGGAGTCGATTTTTCCGAGAATTCGAAAGAGATTAATGATATCTTGATTTCGCTTTCACAAACGGATTGCCGCAACAAATCTTCTAAATTTGCGGGTTATATGGTTGGCGAAATGAAAAAGTCAATTAAACTTGTCAGCGATACACACCGCTTTGCCGGATTTGCCGTTTTGAAGGCGCCGGATATTCCGTCGGCGCTTCTTGAAATGGGATATCTTTCCAACAAACAAGAAGAGGCGCAGTTAAAACAAAGCAGTTATCGCAAAAAACTCGCGACATCGGCAACAACGGCGATTGATAAATATTTTAACGATCCGGAAATTGCAGCGCTTTATTAAGAGATATAAAAAAAAGAATGCCGGTTTTTCCGGCGTTTTTTTAATGAATTATTTTACCCAGCGTATTGAATCCGTGCAAGCTTGCTGCGTCATATTCTTGATACGGCAACGGTTAACGATAATGTTTGGCGCTTGATCCATATGATAACAGCCGTCTCCGAGCAACACATAATCTATATAAACGGTTGTATTTGGAGCAATTGAGCTAAAGCTGATCGGCGTTTCCATCTTCGGCCATTTCAAACGATAGCTGATGTTTGAAATCGGCTCTTTCATGGTTGATTTTACCAAAAAGCGCATATAACAATTGATCGTATCGTTTAAGGTTTTCGAAATTCTGAAGTTTGTCATTGAAAGTTGAATTTGCTGCTCTTTTTCTTTTTGCGTTGAAACTTGCTTTTGATCAGAGCTTAAAACGGGCCTGACCTGAACATTTTCCGCTTTCGTGCTTGAAGAAGCTTCAAACATTTGAGCATGCAAAGTTCCGGTAAACAACAAACAAAATGCCGACAGTCCATAAAATAGACTGCCGACATTGCACTTATAATTAAATTTTTTCATTGAAAACTCTTATTTGATTTCGCTTAAGGTTGTTGTAACTTGTTCTAAATTAGAAGTAATCTTTTTGTTAACGTTTACAATAGCCTCTGTTTCTTTTTCTTCGGCTGTTTTATCCATAGCGACTTGCTCTTCGTAAGAAATTTCTTTGAATTCGCCGTAATATTCCGGATGTTTTGAGTTAACAAAAGCAAACAGACCGGCACAGTTAACGTTTCCTCTGACAGAATCACGACCCTGACGAGAATTTTCTTGACCAAGAATGTTGCAAACGGAAACATCAAACTTTAACTGATCAAACAATGCAAAACATTTATCTGTTTCGGCGCGTCCCTGAACGCTGATTTGACGAAGAGAACCCAAAGCAGGCAAATCAACACTTGAAACGATTGAACCTAAAGACTGTTCTTTCGGTGCGGATTTTGAAGCAGCTTTCGGAGCGTTCTCTTTATTTTCGCCTTCAGCATTCTCTTCTTCGGAAGTTTCTTCTTCGGCAAAGAATTTCTCTGAGATGTCATCATTCCAACCGAAGTTGATTTTTGCCTGGCGGAGACTTAAAGGTGTGCGGTTGAAAAATGTGGCCGTATATTCGCAAGCCGTAGTAACGCCTTCTGCATTGACAACAGGTTTAATGTCATGAATTTTGAACAAGATGACCTGAGGTTTGTCACCAAAAGGAGAAACGGCTTCTGCCGAATCAGACTCAGGTTCGGGATTTTGAGCTAAAGAAGCAGTTGAGGACAAAGCAAAGACTGCCAAACTCAAAGAAAATAAGACTTTTTGAAAATTTATCATGGGTTTCCTTCCTTTATCAAAATTGATTTATAGATACAATACAATGCTTTTATTTAATTTTCCTTTAATTTTTTTAAAATACGCAAAAAATCAGACCAAGCTTTTGCTTTTTGTGCAGAATTTCTGAGCAAATAAGCCGGATGAAAGCTTGCAAGGGCGGGAACACTTGTTGTTAATGATGTTTGATATTCAAGAAAACGACCGCGCAAACGTGAAATGGAATCGGAATTATCAAGCAAAGCATTAGCTGCACTTCCGCCTAAAAGCAATAAAAGTCGGGGCTTGATCAGTTCAATCTGCCGTTTTAAAAAAGGCAGACAAATAGATACCTCAGCGTCAGTCGGCGTTCTGTTTCCGGGCGGACGCCAAGGCAAAACATTCGTGATATAAACATCTTCGCGTTTAAGACCGATTGCAGACAACATTTTTTCAAGCAGACGGCCGCTCCTGCCGACAAAAGGTAACCCCATGCGATCTTCATCCGCACCGGGAGCCTCACCGACAATCATCAAAGATGCATTCGGATTTCCATCGCCGAAGACGGTAGACTTGGCGGTTAATTTTAAAGAGCAACCTTGAAAATTTGAAACAAGAGTTTTAAGCTCGGCAAGAGATTGCGCCTGAGTGCAAAGTTCACGAGCATTTTGTGCGGAGGCGATTTTATTTTGAGATAAATTTGTTGTAGCCTGTCTGACGGGAGATTGAAAAGAATTTTCCTGTGCCGATAAAATTTTCAAACACGTGTCTCCGCATGTTTCCGAGACACCGGCTGAAATATACCATTCAAGTAAATCTTTAATGTTTTGGGCTTTTTCCATAAAAAAAGTATAGCATTAAAAAAAAATTATGCCAACATAAAGCAATTATTTACACAATAATTATATTTTATGTTGAAGTATGTTTAATTTGAGGACTATAATGGCAACGATGAAAAAAATGAAATGGATATATATTGCAGCTTTGCTCTTGAGTATCGGTGTGTTTAATTCCTGCACCGAAAAGTTTTTATTAAAGCAAGCGCCTGATAAAGAATACACATTCAAAGCATTGCATAGAAAAGCCGAAGAAACAATATACGGAACTTATTTGGCGGGGCGTGTGGCGCATATCAGACAACAATATGATATTGCTGCCGATTATTATATGAAAACGGTTCGGCTCGGAACGCAAACACCGGAAGTTTTCAGCACCATTTATTTGCTTCTTGCTTCGGAAGGTCGTATTGATGAGGCGGCGGATTATGCACTTCAAGCCTACGAAAAAGGTGATAAGGCCAATTTAATTGCCTTTATTTTAATGACAAAGGATATGCATGCCAAAAACTACAGAGTTGCATATGAAGATACGACACTTGTTGAAGATGAGCCTTTTCAAAAAACGATATTGCCTTTGTTCCAAGGGTGGATTCTAGCCGCGTCCGGCAAACAAAAAGAAGCGTTGGAAACTATTGAAATTTTGAGGGAAGATGAAGGGCTTCGGGCATTATATTATATGCACAAAGGTATGTTAAATGATTATTTTTCAAACAAAGAGCAGGCGTTTGAAGATTTTGAAATTGTGGTTAACGATGAAACAATGCCATTGTCTTTCAGAGCGTTGCAGATTATCGGCAATTTTTATTTAAGGAACGGAAAAAAAGAAAAAATAATTAATCTCGCCGAAAAATATTATCGGCAAAATGATGAAATGCCGATGCTTGGTGAATTGGTGGAAAGTTTTAAAACAACCGATACGTCAAATTTGAAAAAGCTGATCGATACACCGCAAAAAGGTTTGGCTGAAGCTGTCTTCAGCGTCGGAACAATTTTTAGAGGCTTTCAAAATGAAGTGGCGCAATTGTTCACGTCTCTTGTGCTTTATTTAAATCCGGATTTTGAAGTCGCACGCGTTTCAATGGCCGATTTATACGAACAATCGGGAAGATTTAGCAAAGCGGCGGATGAATATTTAAAGATTGATAAGGATTCTCCGGTTTATTATGTGGCTCAGTTAAAGCTGGCAACAAACTATATGGAGCAGGATAAAAAGCAACAAGCTTTTGAAACATTGCTTCAATTGTTAAAAAAATATCCGAAAAATGAACATATTGCTTTTCGTTTGGGCGAAATCAGTCGTGTCATGGGTAAATACGATAAAGCTGCAGATTTTTATTTGCAGGCGCTTGACAAAGTTCCCGCGGACGATGAAAGACGGTGGACCGTTTATTACGCTTTAGGTATTGCTTATGAACGTCAAAACAAATGGGACAAAGCAGAAGAAGTTTTTAAAAAAGCTTTGGATTTAAGCCATCGTCATCCGTTTGTTTTGAATTATTTGGGTTATTCGTGGATTGATCGCGGTATGAATTACAATGAAGCGCTTTATATGATTTTTGAAGCACACCGTAAAAATTCGGAAGACGGGCATATTATTGACAGTCTCGGCTGGGCGCTTTATAAAATGGGCAATTATGAAAATGCGGTCAAAGTTTTGGAGCGTGCATCGGAATATTTGCCTTCAAATGCGATTATTTTTGAACATTTGGGAGATGCTTATTGGCAGGTCGGGCGGAAAGATGAAGCTCGTTTCCAATGGAAACATGCTTTGCATGCTTCGGAAGATAAAGAAGAAGTTGATGCTTCGGTTCTTCGTAAAAAAATCAAAAACGGAATGGAAAAAGCCGTGCCGATTCCGTTCAACGAAAAACTTTTGATTGACAGATTAAAAGCTTTTGATTTGGAAAATAAATAAAAAAAATCAATCAGTTTTTTCTGATAAAAAAATAAAAAGCGATTATTGAATTACAAACCTTCGGAGTTATTTAAACTTAAAAGTTTAATAACAAAGGGGCTTGTTCGGATGAAAAAAAAATATGTTATATTGTTTTTATGTTTGGCATTTGTGTTGACGGGCGTTTTTTTGTTTCGGTCGGCAAAAATCTCGAATAAAGAAACGCAAGAACAAATGTCAAAAGCAATTTCTCTTAAAGCAAAAATTTTAGAACCCGTTGACATAGATTTAACTCAAAAATACATCGGATATGTTACGCCGATTCATGAAGCAATGGTTAAATCGTTTATCCCCGGATTTATTGAAAAAATTTATGTTAAAGGAGGAGAAACGGTAAAAAGCGGTGATGTGTTGGTCGTTTTAAAACAAGACGAATATATCGCCGCGCTTAAGGCAGCGTATGCCGATATTTTAAAGGCTCAAGCGCTTTATCAGAATGCCGAGGCTTATCTTAAACGTCTTCAAAAAGCAAAAAAAGCGGTTTCCGCAACAGAAATTGAAAATGCCGAGGCGCAATATTTATCGGCGGCGGCAGGTTTGGAACAGGCAAAAGCAAATTACGCAACGGCTGAAGTCAATTATGATTATACATTAATCAGGGCCCCGATAGACGGTGTTGTCGGCAATGTCGATTTAACCAAAGGAAATTATGTTTCTCCCGATGGAAATGCACTTTTAAATATTGTGCAATATAATCCGATCAGAGTGGTATTTTCAATTTCGGATAAAGAATATTTATCCGAACTTCAAAAAGAAAAACCTTTTATGGATGAAAAATTTTCGCTAAAATTACCGAACGGAAAAATTTTTGAAAACGAGGGTGTTTTTCAATATACCGACAATGTCGTGGATAAAACAACGACATCTGTTGCCGTATATACCGATTTTGAAAATATCGGTAAAATTTTAACACCGAACACGTATGTCACGGTTTTGGCCGAAAATAAAATCAAAGATGCAATAAGTGTGGCAAAAAATTGTGTCCTCTTGGAAGATGACGGAAATTTTGTGTATTTAATACGCAATCAAAAATTGATTAAAGTGCCGGTTGAAATTTTAGCCTGGGTAAACGAAGACTTTGTTTTGAAGAATACGTTCGAGAAGGGAGATGCGATTGTGCTTGAAAACGTCAATCCGCAAAATGTAAACAAATCAGCGCAAATCTCGGGGTAGAAAATGATTTCAAAATATTTTATTTCTCATCCGCGTTTTGCGGTTGTTGTTTCAATCGTGATGGTTTTGCTCGGGGCTCTTGCGATGTTTGTTTTGCCGATATCGCAATATCCTTTAATCACGCCGCCGCAAATTGTCGTGAAAACGACATATCCCGGAGCGAATGCAAAAGTTTTGGTTGATACGGTAGCCACCCCGATTGAAAACAAAGTCAACGGTGTTGAGAATATGCTTTATATGGAATCAACATCCGATGACGGCGGAAATTATAATTTAACGGTAACGTTTGAAGTCGGGGCATCACCTGATATGTCGCAGGTGAAAGTGCAAAACCGTTTGCAGCAGGTCACATCGGAATTGCCTGCGATTGTTAATGAACAAGGCGTTGATGTAACAACACGCAATCCGAATATTTTGGGCTTTTTAGCTTTGCGCTCACCGAACAATTCTTATTCAAATTTATTTTTAAGCAACTACGCCTATGAAAACATTAAAAATCCGCTTCTTCGAGTCAAAGGGATGGGAGATGTAACGATTTTCGGACCGCAATATGCCATGCGTATATGGATTAATCCTTTGAAATTAACGGCGCTTAATTTGAACGCAAATGATGTGATTAATGCCGTCAAAACGCAAAACGTTCAAGCCTCGGTCGGAAACATCGGAGCGGCGCCGAGCAATGAGAGTAATTTAATGACGCTTTCTTTAACGGCAAAAGGGTTGCTTGACAGTGTGGAAGAATTTGAAAATATTGTGATTGCGACTTCTGAAAACGGCGGAATAATCAAATTAAAAGATGTGGCAAAAATTGAATTGGGGGCTGATACTTACGGCTTAAAATCATCGTTTAAAAATGCACCTGCCGCCATTATTGCCTTAAATCAGACGCCTAATTCAAATGCACTTGATATTATGAAGCGTGTTCGAAAACAAATCAAAGAACTTGAAAAAACTTTTCCTGAAGACATGAGCTTGGAAGTAGCTTACGATTCGACCGAATATGTGTCGGCTTCAATTTCCGGAATTATTGAAACACTTATCATCACATTTTTTTTGGTGGCGTTGGTCACATACGTGTTTTTACAAAAATTCAAAACAACACTCATTCCGCTTTTTACGATTCCCGTCTCACTGATAGCAACTTTTATGGTGGTTTATCTTTTGGGTTTTGATATCAATATTTTAACGCTGTTTGCATTTATCTTGGCAATAGGTCTTGTCGTCGATGATGCGATTATTGTGGTTGAGCGGGTCGAATATTTAATAGAACATGAAAAATTAAACGCTTATGAGGCTGCAGTAAAAGCAATGGCACAAATTTCAAGTGCGATTGTTGCAACAACTTTTGTGCTTCTTTCAATTTTTATTCCGGTCGGCTTAATGGCAGGTATTACGGGAAAAATTTATCAACAATTTGCAGTAGCCATCGCGACGGCCGTGACATTTTCATCAATCAATGCATTAACACTGAGTCCGGCGCTTTGTGCGGTGTTTTTAAAAAATGCAAATCCGAAAACGAGCCGTTTTTTTGAAATATTTAATAATTTTTTGAAAAAAAGCGAAAACGTTTATTTGCGCTTTGTCGGATTTTTCAGCGCTAAATTGTGGGCAACCGTTTTAGCTGTTTTGTTTGTGATTTTAGCAATCGCACTATATTTTAAAATGACGCCGACATCATTTTTGCCTGAGGAAGATCAGGGAATTATTTTTGCAAATGTGCAGTTAAACAATACGGCATCGCTTAATCAAACGCAAAAGGTTTTAAAAAATTTGACCGATAAAGTGCTTCAAACCAAAGGTGTTAAATATGTTGTTTCGGTTGCGGGGTATAGCCTTTTAGGCGGTCAGGGTGAAAATGTGGCACTCGGTGTGATCGGGCTTGAAAACTGGGACAAACGAAAAGCAAAAGAGCTTTCATCAGAAGCCTTAACCGAAAAATTTTCAAATGAATTTAAAAACCAAACAGATGCAGAAATTAATTTTTTTGCACCTCCTGCGATTCCGGGCATCGGACAAGCCGGCGGCTTAACGTTTGAGCTTTTGGCATTGGATGGTTCAATAAGCCCGCAAAAGCTCTATCAAACCTTGAGGGAATTTTTAAAAAACTTAAATGAACTGCCGGAAATTTCTTATGCATTCAGCACTTATACGTCAGACACACCGCATATATATCTTGATATTGACAGGGTAAAACTCGAGTCGTTTCAAGTGCCGGTCTCAAATTTGTTTGATACACTGCAAACAAATTTAGGCTCAAGATACATTAACAACATCACGCTAAACGGACAGGTCAACAAGGTGATTGCGGAGGCGGAATTTGATTATCGGCACAATGTGGAAGATGTCGAAAATTTATATATTAATGCGTTAGACGGTTCAAAAATCAAGGTCAAAAGTTTTACCGATATTCAAACACAAATCAGTCCGAAAATTATTTCACGTTACAATCTGTATAGTTCTGCCGCCGTTACGGCACAATCCGCCGCAAATGTGTCAAGCGGAACGGCAATTGAAAAAATTATCGCAACGGCTCAAAAAGTTTTGCCCAAGGGCTTTGGCATTGCTTGGACAGGTCTGTCTTTACAGGAAATTGAAGCACAAGGTTTGGTCGGAGCACTGATTGCGATGGCTTTTGTTTTTTGCTATTTGTTTTTGGTGGCGCTCTATGAAAGTTGGATGCTTGCTTTTGCCGTGATGTTTTCAACGGTTTTTGCGATTTTGGGTGCATTCATCGGGCTTCATGTTATGGGCGAAAGTTTAAGCATTTATGCACAACTCGGGCTGATTATGTTAATCGGTTTGGCGGCAAAAAATGCGATTTTAATTGTGGAGTTTACAAAAAATTATCGCGAGGCCGGTTTGAGCATTCTTGAGGCTTCAAAAAAAGGTGCCGGTGAGCGTTTCAGAGCCGTGTTGATGACGGCGCTGACTTTTATTTTAGGTATTTTTCCGATGCTTGTCGTTAAAGGGGCAGGCGCCGCCTCGCAACATGCGATCGGCACATCAGTGTTTTTCGGAATGATTGGTGCGACGCTTATTGGCATCATTTTTATTCCGGCATTGTTTGCGCTTTTTGAAACAATCAAAGAAAAGTTTTCGGGCAGAAAAAAGGAGAACAAAAATGCGTAAATGGTTGTTTGTTTTAAGCTGTTTTTTAAGCGCATGCACGGTTGGTCCGAATTATGAAAAAAAAGATGTGTTTGAAGATGCACAAATTGCCGAAAGCTTAAAATTGCACGGAACAAAATTACAAATTTCACAAAAGTGGTATCAGGATTTCGGCGATTCGAACCTTGATTATTTCATATCTGAAGCGATAAACGAAAACACGGATGTTTTAAGCACAATCGAAAAATTGCGCCAGGCGCGGACAATCGCCAAAATAGCAAAAGTGCAATATTTGCCGATGCTTGATTTAAGTTCGGGTTATGATTATGCAAAGCCGAGCAAAAACATTGGTTTGACCGCTGACACCGATTATTTTTCAATCGGCTTTGACGGCAATTGGGAAATAGACATTTGGGGAAAAGGCAGGCGTTTAAACGAACAAAAAAGAGCCGAATTTGAAAATATGCTCTACACGCTAAGAAATGTCAAAAATGTGATAACGGCAGAAGTCGCGACAACTTATTTTAACATCAAAACATTAGAAGAAAAACGGCGCATCGCGCTTCATAATTTAAGCTTGCAAAAAGATATTTTTAAATCAATCGATGAAAAATATCAGGCGGGAATTACGGATGAAAGCACATATCATCAAGCATCATATTTACTTGAAAAAACAAAGGCGCTGATTCCGTCTCTTGAAGCACGGATCTCGTCTGAAAAAAACGCGCTTGCAACACTGATCGGAAAATTGCCGAACACAATAGATGAAAAAATAAAGACGAAAACAAACCCCGTTAAAAACGCTTCTCGATATGAAATAAAAAATTTATTAGATCTTCCTGCAGATATTATCAGAACACGCCCCGATGTGAAAGCTGCCGAAAAAATGATGGTTGCACAAAATGCGGCGATAGGTCAGGCGATTGCCTCGGTCTATCCGAATGTTTCATTAAGCGGTTTGTTCGGATTCGAGGCAAAAAATATGTCGGATTTAATCAAATCATCAAGCAAGGCATACAGTTATCAACCTTCTTTAACAGCACCGATTTTTCATTGGGGGGAGCTGCAAAACAACATCAATCTTGAGCGTGAAAAAATGGCAGAAACATATCAGGCATATCGAAAAACGTTGCTCTCAAGTGTAGAAGAACTATCTAATGCCATAACGGCGCTTCAAAAAGAATATCAGGCAAACAGAGCTTCACGCAATGCGGCGTATAATATGAAAAAAGCTTTTCAAGCGATGAAAGAAAAATATGAAAACGGACTGATTGAATATTCATCACTCTTACAAGTTCAACAAGACTTGCTTGAAGCCGAAACGACGCTTGCCGATTCGAACGGTGCGATTATTAGTAAAATCATTGCTTTTTATAAAGCAACCGGCGGCGGGTATAACGACGAAAAATAATGTTTAAAGTGTAAAGAAAAAAGGAATCTAATAAAAAAAGCCTCTCGGTGATGAGAGGCTTTTTTATTTTGAGCAAATAAATTTTTATTGAGCGTTGATCAAATAAATTTCAACACGGCGGTTTTGCTCTCTGCCTTCAGCGGTGGCATTAGTTGCAATCGGGTTTGAAGCACCCATGCCGGCCGATGAAATACGCGCACCGTTCACACCGCGCATTTGTAAATAATTGGCAACGGTAGCTGCTCTGCGTTGAGACAAAGGAATGTTGATTTTGTCGTTACCCGTGCTGTCGGTATAACCGATAACTTGTAAGTTTGTCTTATCATATTCTTTGGCAACAATCGCAACGGAATCTAAAACAGCGTTTGCGCTTGCTTTCATAACATCTTCGTTTGTGTTAAAGGTGATGGCATTCGGCATAATCAAGCGAATGTTTTGTCCGTCACGCGCGACCTGAACGCCCGTGCCTTGCAATTTTTCGCGAAGTTTTCTTGCCTGAATATCCATATATCCGCCCGTTCCTGCACCGGCCGCCGCACCGACACCCGCACCGATTAAAGCGCCTTTTTCACCGCCGACCAAAGCGCCGACACCTGCACCGACGGCCGTGCCGATACCTGTGCCCCATGCGGTTTTTGAAACTTTGCTTTCGCCCGTGTAAGGATCAGTTGCACAAGCGCTTAAAAAAGAAACGGCAATAAGCGATAACAGAATTTTTTTCATAAATTTTCTCCTTGAATAAAAAAAGTTATAAACCGACAATACGATCCAAAGCTTCTTCAATTTTGGCTTTTTGCTCCAAAGCCTCACTTTGACGGCGCTTTTCTTCTTCAACAACTTTTTGAGGCGCTCTTGCAACAAAGCTTTCATTCGAAAGTTTTGCGGCATAACCCTTTAAACGCCCCTCAAGCTCCGAAAGCTCTTTTGTGAGCCTTGCACGTTCGGCTTCAAAATCAACAACGCCTTTCAAGGGCATTAAGAACACACCGCCGATAAACGAGCCTTGAACCATATCTTTGGTAATGGCTTCATTTTGAGGTAAAATTTGAACGCTGTCAAGACGCGCAAGCGATTTTATCATCGATTCTGTTTGAGACAAATAATCGGCTTTCAAATCATTTAAGAAAATATGCGGGCGCGCACCTGCCGGCAAATTCAAATCGGCACGGATCGAACGAACGGATGTAATCAAATCAATTGCCCAGTCAATCGCTTCGGCATTGCCCGTCTTTGTCTGAACTTTCGGCCAAGGCGCATGAATAAGTTTAACGTTGCGCTCTGCCGTGTTGTTCCAAAGCTCGGTTGTGATAAACGGCATAAACGGATGCAAAATAACAAGAATTCGATCAAGAACAAAAGCGGCTGTGGCTTGCGTTTCTTTCTTTTGAGCTTCATTATCCCCGTAAAAAACAGGTTTTGAAAGCTCAATAAACCAGTCGCAGAACGTTCCCCAAACAAATTGATAAACGGCATTTGCCGCATCTGAAAAACGAAATTCGTTTAAGTTTCGGGTAACTTCGGCTGTTGCTTCATCTGCTTTGGCAATAATCCACTTATTTAAGGCAAGTGTTACTTTTGAAGCTTCAAAGTCAGCCGGCTTTTTGCAATTGTTCATCTCGCAAAATCTTGCCGCATTCCAAAGCTTTGTCGCAAAATTGCGATAGCCGGCAATGCGCGCATCCGAAATATTGATATCGCGGCCTTGTGTTTCGGAAGATGCCATGAAAAAGCGCAAAGCATCGGCACCGTATTTTTCGATTGTTTCCATCGGGTCAACGGTGTTGCCTTTCGATTTGCTCATTTTGCGGCCCTGTTCATCACGCACCAATCCGTGAATATAGCACTTTTTAAACGGAACTTTTTTCATCATATACATGCTCATCATCATCATTCTGGCAACCCAGAAAAAGATAATGTCAAAGCCCGTAACCAAAACAGAGGTCGGATAAAACGTGTCTAAAAATTCTGTCTTGTCAGGCCAACCGAGTGTTGAAAACGCCCAAAGCCCTGATGAAAACCAAGTGTCTAAAACGTCTGTTTCACGCGTTAATTGGACATCTTCTCCGAAACGTTTTTTAGCCTGTTTGTAAGCTTCTTCTTCGGTTTCTTCGCAAAAGATTGTGCCGTCCGAAGCATACCAAATCGGCATTTGGTGCCCCCACCAAAGTTGGCGTGAAATACACCAAGGCTGAATGTTGCGCATCCATTCAAAATATGTCTTTTCATAATTCTTCGGAACAAATTGCATGTCGCCGTTTTCAACCGCCTTGATGGCATCTTTTGCAAGCGTCGGCGCATCAACAAACCATTGATCCGTCATCAAAGGCTCAATAACGGCACCCGTTCTGTCGCCGTAAGGAATAACCATCGGGTGATCTTCAATCTTTTCCATCAAACCCAATTTTTCCAAAGCTTCAATCGTTTTTTGGCGTGCCTCGGTTGTGCTCATACCTTCAAACGGTGTGTTTTCATTTAAGGTGGCATCTTCATTTAAAATGTTAATCATCGGCAAATTATGACGCTTTCCGACCTCAAAGTCGTTAAAGTCATGCGCCGGAGTGATTTTAACGGCACCCGTTCCTTTTTCGGGGTCGGCATGGTCATCGGCAATAATCGGAATCTCGCGGTCGGTTAAAGGCAGTTTGCACATCTTCCCGATGAGGTGTTTTAATTTTTCGTTGTCTTTTGAAACAGCAACGGCCGTATCGCCGAACATTGTTTCGGGGCGCGTTGTTGCAATGTGAATAAACTCATCTTTACCGACAATCGGATATTTGTAATAATACATTTTGCCGGTTGTTTCCTTTTGAACAACTTCCAAATCAGAAACGGCGGTCATCAGTTTCGGATCCCAGTTAACGAGTTTTTTGGCCTTATAAATCAAACCGTCTTTATAAAGCGAAACAAAAATTTTCAAAACGGCACGCGACAAACCTTCATCCATTGTAAAACGCTCGCGGCTCCAATCGCACGAAGCGCCCAAACGCCTGAGCTGTTTGCAAATCGTTCCGCCCGATTGCGCTTTCCATTTCCAAACGGTTTCAATAAATTTTTCTCGGCCTAAATCATGACGCGAAATACCCTCTTTGGCTAAATTGCGTTCAACAACCATTTGAGTTGCAATACCGGCATGGTCCATACCCGGTTGCCACAGAACCTTTTTGCCGAGCATACGATTATAGCGAACAAGAATATCCTGCAAAGTTTCATCTAAGGCATGCCCCATGTGCAAAACACCCGTAACGTTCGGCGGCGGAATAACAATTGAAAACGCCTCATTTTTTGAGCGCATATCGGGTTTAAAATCACCGCTTTCTTCCCAATCTTGATAAATGCGCTGTTCCATATCTTGCGGATTATAATTTTTCTCTAACATAACATTTCCTATTTTTTTAAATTTTTTAACGAAAGCCTTTCTTTAAGGCGATTTGAAAATTGATTTTTAAGACAGATTAAGACTTGAAAAAAATGTTTTACAAATCCGTCTTTTCACTCACTCGGTTGTTCTTCTTTTTGTTTTCGTCTTCTTCATAAGCGAAAATGGCCGCATATTCTTCCAAAATTTGATCGGCGACCTTGTTGAAATCAAGCTCGAGAGACGATTTGTGAATCATCTCTTTGGTCAGCTCAAAAATTTCTTCTTTTGAAGCGGCCTCTTGCTTTTCAAGCAAAATGCTGCGGATGGAAGCTAAAATTTCTTCGGTTGATATGTCTTCTTCTTGAGCCATGCTTTTTCCTATTTGTCAGCAGAAAGTGAAAGCCATTTGTTGCGCGTTTTTTTAGAATATTTCTCGGCATCATACAGCTCAACATTTAAGCCTAAATCTTTAGCCGTTAATTTGCCCATTGAAAGCAAAAGTGCCATGCCTGAAACATAATAATCTCTGCGGGCACGGACTTCTTCAACATTTGAGTTAAGCAAAGATTGATAAGCATCCAAAACATCTAAAACGGTGCGGTTGCCCAAAGCTTCTTCTTGTTGAACACCGTCAAGCGCAATGGCATAAGCTCTGATTTGGTCTTTAACGGATTTTATGCGCGATTCGTTAGCTTTCATATATTCGTAACTTGAAGTAACGGTCGAAATCATATTACGCTCTGCAGCCATAACGTTTTCTTGCGCTTGCCATTTGCGGTATTTGCTTTGACGGATTCGGGCGCGCGTTTCACCGGCATTATAAAGCGGAACATTCATGTTAACGCCCCATTCGAAAGCATTCGTTTCGGGATCTTTTGTTCGTCTGGATTCTGCTTTTGATCTTGAAGCGGTGGCATCAAAAGAAACCTGAGGAAGAAGAGCGCCGTTGTTTGCCGCAACGGTATATGTTTGAGCATCTAAATTGCTTTTGGCTGCTTTCAAATCATAGTTGTTTTCATAAGCATATTGCAAAGCTTCTTCGCCGGTTTTCGGAAAAAG
>DBVW01000004.1:0-6184 GCA_002308495.1 Alphaproteobacteria bacterium UBA1254 | reverse complement strand
GCGGCAATGCGATCCGAAATAGCAGCGCTGTGGCGGGCTTCGGCTTGAGAAACGTCAGTACGTGTCACTTCGCCGACATCAAAACGTTCGCGTGTTTCATCCAAACGTTTTTTCAAAAGTTTTTCATTGTTTTTTTGTAAGTTCACAATCGATTCGTCGCGTAAGACGTCCAAATAAGCCGTAGAAGCGGCAAGCAAAATTTCTTGTTCAACACTCAATAAATTGCTTTGTTCTGCTTCAACCGATTTATCAGCGGCACGAACCGAATTAAATGTGGAAAAACCATTAAAAATAGGCTGACTTAAAACGGCGGCAACAGATTTGCGGTAACCGTCACTTGCGGGGACAACGTCATTGTGAACGTGTGAGTCACTATAATTGCCGTTCAAATAAACACTTGGTCTGTAACCTGATTTGGCAATGGCGACATTTTCATCAACCGAACGAAGATAAGCCCGCTGTCCTTGAAGCGAAGGATTGTGTTGATAAGCATCAGCCATGGCCTCAAAAATAGAAGCAGCCTCGGCATTTGCCGCAAACATTGAAACGGCGCACAAAGCAATAAAAGACTTTTTCATATTTGTATCATCCTGTTTTTAACTTCAAAACATACTAAACGCTTTATAAAATTTTGCAAGTTTTTTTTAGTTGAATTTGAAAAAGAAGTTTATATAATGGGGAAAATTTGAAAAAATAAAGGATAATGTTATGGCAAACATAAAAGTAAGATTTGCGCCGTCACCAACGGGACACATGCACATCGGAAACACAAGAACGGCTCTTTTTAACTGGCTTTGGGCTAAAAAAATGGGCGGTGAGTTTATGCTTCGTGTTGATGATACGGATTTTGCAAGATCGAAAAAAGAATATGAAGATTCGATGCGTGAAAGTTTAATATGGCTCGGGCTTGTATGGAGCTCTGAAGCGCGCCAATCCGCCCGATTTGAACGCTATAAGGAAGTAACGGAAAAATTAATTAAAGAAGGCCGGATTTATGCTTGCTACGAAACGCCGGAAGAACTCGAGTTTAAGCGCAAACGTGCGCTTTCCAAAGGCTTGCCGCCGATTTATGATCGTCAGGCTTTGAGCTATACCAAGGAAGATATTGCAAACTTTGAAAAAGAAGGGCGCAAACCGCACTATCGCTTCAAGTTAAACGAGGGTGAAATCAAATGGGTTGATGCCGTAAGGGGCGAGGTAAAAT
Organism: Alphaproteobacteria bacterium UBA1254; assembly: GCA_002308495.1. Taxonomy (GTDB): domain Bacteria; phylum Pseudomonadota; class Alphaproteobacteria; order RF32; family CAG-239; genus UBA1254. Next base: position 4,980 of record DBVW01000004.1, on the reverse strand, counting down.
ATAATGCCGCCAATTTGAGCGACCCGATTATTATCCGCGAAGACGGCTCGTATCTATATCACTTGCCGTCGGTTATTGATGATTCGGATTTTGGCATTACGCACATTTTGCGCGGTGAAGACCATGTGACGAACACAGCCTCTCAAATTCAGATGTTTGAAGCTATTGGCGGTTTTGTGCCGAGCTTTGCGCATTTGCCGCTTTTAACAGGCAAAGAAGGCAAGCTTTCAAAACGTTTGGGAAGTTTGGGTGTTCGTGAATTAAGAGCCGAAGGTGTTGAAAACATGGCAATTTGTTCTTATCTTGCCAAACTCGGAACGTCGGAAGAAATCCGCTCGTTTTACAGCTTGGAAGAACTTGCTCAAACGCTTGATTTTTCAAAGATCGGGCATGCACAGCCGAAATTTGATGTTGAAGATTTAAAACACTTTAACACAAAACACATACATTCAATGCCTTATGATTCGGTTAAAGATCGCGTGAATGCCAGCAAAGAGTTTTGGGATGATGTGAAAGCAAACCTCGAAAAAGTTGAAGATGTTAAAGTTTGGAATGATATTTGTAACGGCGAAGTAATGCCGAAAATTGAAAATAAAGCTTTGACTGATTTGGCAGCTTCATTGTTGCCTGACGGCACATTTAATGATGAAACCTTTAATGCATGGATTAATGAGATTAAAGCAAAATCAGGCTTAAAAGGTAAAGACCTTTTTCACCCGATTCGTTTGGCTTTAACGGGTGAGGCAAGCGGGCCGGAGCTTAAAACGCTTTTACCTTTAATCGGCCATGAAAAAGCGCTGAAACGCTTAAAAGGTGAAAAGGCTTAAATGCAAAATTTTTCGCTTCATACGCACACCATAGGTTTCGACGGACAAAACACGGAAGAACAAATGCTTGAAAAAGCACGTTCTTTAGGCTGGTCTAAAATTGGCTTTTCAAATCATTTTATTGTCTGCCCGATTGTTAAAGAAACAAAAATGTATGAAGCGGCGCTTAAAAGAGGCTATCAAAACATTTATTCGGCTTCGTTTGAAGAAGCGATTGAAAAGTTTAAAGCCCATTATGAGCGCATTGATGAGCTTAAAGCTCGAACGGGTTTCCCGATTTATAAAGGCATGGAAGTTGATTTTTTTAATAATGATGCGTGGCGTGAGGGTTTTAACAGAGCTTTGGATGAGCTGAAGCCCGATTATCTGATCGGCTCGGCGCATTTTGTAGCATATCGTAACACGCTTTATAATATGTATGATGTGAAAAATGCAAAAAAAGAAGAACAAAACCTTTTACTTCATAAATATTATCAAAATGTGAGAACAGCGGCAAAGAGCGGTCTGTTTAATTTTATGGCACATTTGGATTTGATGAAAAAAGTCGGCTTGGGAAGAGAAGAAAATTTTAGCGAAGAAGAGCGGCAAACGGTTGAAACAATCGCCAAAGCAGGCGTCGCCGTCGAAATCAATACGAGCGGTTTTAAGCTTTCATATAATGAGCCGTATCCGAGCGGGCGTATTTTAGCATTGCTTGCCGAAAATAACGTGCCGGTGATTATAAGCGATGATGCACATAATATTGAGCGCTTGGGCGATAAATTTGATGAGGTTGAAAAAATGGCACGCGAAATCGGAATTAAAAAATTTTATGATCCGCTTGCCCCGTTACAGCCTAATGTGGAAAACAACCGAAGCCTTTTCAAGTGATTTTATTGATATTTTTTTAGTAAATCTTTCCACGCTTGCGGTGCATCAACTTCATCAAAATAGTCTCTCAAAAAACTAACGATGGTTTGATGTTTTTTTTGTGCATATTTGCGTCCCGGTTCGGTTAAGCACATATCGCGCAAATGAAATATTTTAACAAACAAATGATTTACACACGGGTCAACTTTTGATTTTCTATACATCTCGGCGTCCATTTCTTTCGGAAAACAATCCGGATCAAAGAATTGTTGATCGCTTCCGGAACGATATTCGATACACCGTAACAGACCTATACCACCGGATGCGTCGCACATATCTGCATCAGAAACAATTTCGCCTTCTATTGAAGTCGGTTTAATGCCTTTTAATCGTTTGCTGTATCCCATATGTTTGATAATGCCCAGGCATTTTTCACAAAAATCGTTATCAAAACCGGAACCCGCCAATATGCGTTTTGTATTGGTTTGTAACCTTTCGGATTCTTCACCGAACAGCTTATAATCATCACAATCATGTAATAATGCAGCGGCGGCTACCAAATCACGATTAGCAGACGGAATTTCTTCACAAAATTTCATTGCTGTATTATAAACGCGAAACGCATGTTTATGGTCATGTCCGTTAGAGTTGTTTTTAAGTAATTCCGATACCGCGTTTTTTATATATTCAATGCCTGTCATATAGAACCTTTCCTTATTATATTGTATGCTATCATAAAAACTTTACATTTTTCTTATTTGAAAACAATTCAAAATTTAACACCTGAGATAAAACAGTCAACAAAAAAAAGCACCGCAAGGGTGCTGTTTTTGTTGGCTGCTCGTCATGTACAGTCTTCGAACTCTTAAAAGCACATCGATCCGAAGTAATTGCCATTAAAGAGCAGATTCGTTACGTTAGGGAAAGGTTAGTAATATAATTTTGCTAAGACTTGCGTGCACTTAAATACAAACCTATATTTAGAATAAAGCATATATTTAAAGGAGAATCTTATGATTGATGATTTAGAAGATTTAATGCCGTTTAAGTCTGAACGTAAATTAGCAAATTTTCTCAGGGCAGAACCGCTTTTAAATCAAAATAAAGAACTACAAAATAAGATAATATCTTTAATACAAGAAATTCTTACCGATGCACGTACTGAATGGTGTAAAGCGCGTGCGATATCGATAGATTCTGTTATTAAAGTTCATCAAAGGTCAAATGCACACAAAGGAGCAGTGGCTAGAGATAAGAAATATAAGCAATTTAGAGAAGAATTTGCTGATATGCAAAAAGAATATTTTATTAAAGCAAATCAAAATGGTCAAAATTTAACGGCTAACAGTTTTGTGGATTGGTTTTTGATAAATAAACCTAAAACAATGACAATTCCTTATGTAGAATATAATCAAAAAAATAAATTAAGACAATTAGCGCAAGCAAATAATCGTGAATTTAAAAAGCTTTTGCATGGCAAAAGTTAGTATTTTAGCAAGCTATAGAGCATAGGCAACAATTTAATATTCCTCTATAATAACATAAAATAAATTTTTAATAAGGAAGAATAAAATGTCGTTTTTAAAACAATATAAATCACTGTTAGAATATCTGAGCAACAAAAATCAGATTGATCCTTATGGAATTGATTATTCGAAATTTATAGCAAAAGAGATTTTGCGAGACCAAATAGCAAGAATTATTAATAGTGAATACCAACCAGTAAATTCGCAACAATCTTCTTTAAAACAAGTCGTAGGAGCGATAAAAGATATGACAACAGAGTATTTCAACATGAAAAAGCATGGATATAAATATTTGGATGACTATCATCATTGTAAAGCAAATTACAACGCTGCTGCTAGAGGACCTTTAGGATATAATATAGCCAAATATTTAGGAGATGAAAAAGAAAAGTTTGATTTTTATTGGAATCAACTATATAAAGGTAAAAGTAAATCAGAAGCGATTTCTGATAGAAATCATGATTTGTTTGTTAATGCAATAGGAAGATTGATGGGAGATTCCAGATTATATAATAGTGCACAGGATGCATGTGCGGATTATCGTCTCAAAAATCCTTCGTTTCCTAAAAAATACTGGTAAGGATAAAAAATGTTTCATTCAAAAGCTTTCAAATTTTGTTGTTTGATAATCATTATCTGTTTTGCAATTTGGAAAGTCTATATATTTCTTGAACAAGACAGATGTTTGGACAATGGAAATGTTTGGGATTATCAAGATAATCGTTGTCGTGATGATTGCTTAACTTGGAACAAAATAAATGGTTGCGTAAAAATGACTGTTGAACAAGTAAATTTGTTTAAGAAATGTCGCCATAAACATAATAATTGTATTCCCAGAAAAGTTTTTGATGATATTTGTTTAAGCAATAAGTTGCCTTTGAATAAAAAAACAGGAGAGTGCGATACTGAATTTACACTAGATACGTGCAATAAGCTCGGAGAAGACTGGATTTATCCTTCTGTCTGTAATAAAAAGCAATAAAGTTAAAAACACCCCTTTGGGTGTTCAATTTGGCTGCTTTACCTGGACTGGGCTACGGCTTTTATCAAAAAAGCCTCGCCCGATCTTGTCGCGGGCAGACATATCCCTGTCCGCACTGCGATTTCAAACCGCTTGGTTCTTCACCTGAGATAAAACAGTCAACAAAAAAAAACACCCTTTCGGGTGTTCATGTTGGCTGGAAGACTTGCGAAGAAACAGAACAAAAATCAGCTCAAATCTATTATATGTTTATTAATCATCGTTCTGAAATCTTATCTATGAAAGAACAAGTCCAGCTGATAAGAGGTGTGCTTGCTGCTTAATCCGAGTTTCAAGCCAAAACCTCAAGGAGAAAATGGTAAAATCATTGGAAAATAAGCCGTTCTTAAGCGATTCTCTCTTAATTCAAGCCATATCGTTTTATAAACCTTGAGAGTGTCATATATTGGACATTCATAATTTTTGATATCTGATTCTTGGAAACCCCTTTAGCCAGTAGGTCTTGGATGCGTTTAAGGTTCTTGGCTAGTTTCAATTTCTTGGATTCAGCACCGATTGGTCTTCCTAGCCTTACACCTTGCTCTCTTTTTGAGGCAAGTGAGCATTTAGTCCTTTGGCTGATGAGGTCTCTTTCAATTTGGCTGGCAAGACCAAAAGCAAAGGCAAGAACTTGTGATTGTAAGTCGTTTCCTAAATGGTAGTTTTCCTTAATTGTGATAACTTGGCAGTTCTTATTTAAGCAAGTTTGCAGGATTGAAAATGTTTCCGGCACACTTCTGCTGATACGGCTCAACTC
>DBVW01000006.1 GCA_002308495.1 Alphaproteobacteria bacterium UBA1254 | reverse complement strand
AATGTTTAACTTATCATTTACGGAGATAAAAAAATGGCTGAAGTCGGCGGTATTTCAAGCGACAGATTACGTTCTTTGATTGAGCGTATTGAAAAATTGGAAGAAGATAAAAGAGAAATTGCAACGGATATTCGTGAGGTTTTTGCCGAAGCGAAAAGTGCCGGATTTGATGTTAAGATTATGCGTACGATTTTAAAGCTTCGTAAAATGGATGCAGCCGATCGTGATGAGCAGGAATATTTGATTGAGACATATCGCAAAGCTTTAGATATGTAGTTTTTGAACAATATAAGTCAGCCTCGTTTCATGCGGGGCTTTTTTATTTTTAAAAATTTCAAAAAAAAATTGTTGCAAAATAAAATTTACTTTGTTATAAGAAGTTCACTTGAGAGTTATGCGTGTATAGCTCAGTTGGTAGAGCAACTGACTCTTAATCAGTGGGTCCGGGGTTCGAGCCCCCGTGCGCGTACCAATAAAAAAGCCGCCTTAGAAGGCGGTTTTTGTCGTTTATATTAACGAAATTCTAAACTTTCTTGTTTATAAATATTGCATTCTTTGAAATTTCAGAGGCATTCATGGTTCTTTTTATTGCTTTTTTATCACCGATGTTTTATGCAACGGCTGTTTTGATTGAAAGTTTGCTTTCAAACTATACTTTCAAACATCAGACAACGATGATTTTTTATATTTCGATGATGAATTGTGTGTTTTTGCCTCTTGTATTATTTTTCGGGCATCCGACTTTGCCGCAAGGAAATATGCTTTGGTTTTATTTGCTTTTGGCGGTGATTGATGTGGGGTATCTTTATCCTTATTATTCCGCGATGAAAGTTATTGATACGTCAATCGTTTCGGCGTTGTTTGCGTTGGGTCAGGTCATTGTGCCGATTTTGTCTTTTGTGATTTTGAGAGAAGTTTTGAATTTGCACCAATATATCGGTTTTATGATTATCATTATGGCTTCAATTGCTCTCAGTATTAAAGGGGATAAAATTCCGAAACTTAACCGTGCGTTTTATTATATGATGCTTTCTTCTTTTATGCTTTCTTCAAGAATTATTTTTGTAAAGCTTGTGATCAAAGAAGAAGGAAACTGGGTTAATTTGGTTTTTTGGCCGAATCTGATTTCTGGTATTATACCACTGGGGCTTCTTTTTATTAAGAAATACAGAAAAGATATTGTGAAACATTTTCCGCCTTATTTGCATAAATGCCCGTTATTCGCATTAAACGAGTTTGTTTATTTTTGGGCTGTAACGACTGAAACTTATGGTGTTTCGAAGCTTTCGCCTGTCGTCAGTGCGTCAATTGATCGCATGGAGCCGATTTTTTTGCTTGCCATAAGCGGTTTTTTGCTTTACGTATTTAATATTAAATTAAAAGAAAAAATAACAATGAGAATTTTGTTGAAAAAATTATTCTGTTTTGTTTTAATGATTTTAGGTGTTATCTTAGTTGTTTAAGAAAGGAAAAATAATGACCGAATTTTATTATGATCAAAAAAAATTGAGAAACTGGGCTATTATCAGCATTATTTTGTTGCTGATTGCGCTTTGGTTTCCGGCAGTTAAACTTTATGAGTTGATTTGGGTAACTGTCGTTAAAATTGTTGTTTTGATTTCTGCATTGGCAGCTTTTTATGTTTTCATGAATCCGCAAAAATTGGCCCAAATTGATAGTGAAGGTATTGTGATTGATCACAACGCAAAGCTTAAATGGGTAGATGTTGAAAAGGTTGAGAGGGTTAAATCAAGATGTTGTTGCGGTAGTGATTTCTTGCGTTTTAAGCTCAAAAAAGGCGTAAAATATCCGCTCACATTGATGCAGAAAATGTCTGAAGGATATAAGTTCGGTGCTTTTTCAATTCCGCTTTATGCAATGACCAAAGAAGACGGTTTAAGAATTGAAGAAGAAATCAATAAATACATTAAAGCAAAACCTGTCGCTCAAAAGGCAGAGGCTAAAAAGGCAGAAGTTAAAAAGCCTGCGGTTAAGAAAACAGCTAAGCCGGCAGCTAAAAAAACAACGGCTAAAAAGCCGNNAAAGCCGGCCGCCAAGAAAAAGCCGGCGGCTAAAAAGAAATCGGCTCCTGCTAAAACGGAAGCTAAGAAATAAATAAAAAAACCTCCTGCAAAGGAGGTTTTTTTATTGAGTCAAATCATTAAATTATTTCCATTCAATCCAAAAATTATAGGCCTTTTCTTCACGTATTTTTTCTTAGATGTTTAAATATAAAAAAACACCGCTTGGAGCGGTGTTTTTTAATAAATATTTTTTCTTATTTTCTTCTCAAGAAAGAAGGAATATCTAAGTTTTCGGTTGTTTCCGTCGAGTAATCAAATGCTTCGGAAGTGTTTGAAAAACTCGGAGCAACGGGTTCGGCAAAACGATCATCAATGACAGGCGGTGTGTCTTTGCGATTTTTCCGCGCTCTTGAAATGCCTAAAATTTTATCAATAAATTTTGTTCTGGATGGTGTATCGACAACCGGTTCCTCTTCTTTAGGTTCATCCATGTGAGGAGCAAAATCTGTTTCACTCGGCTCAGGGAAAAGAACAGGCTCATTTTCAAAATCATTGATTTGTGTCTTTGATGAGAAAACATCTTTTTCCTCAGGCATAAAATCTGTCAGAGAACTAAACGATTGAGGTTCGTCGTTCGGCTGGTTTTTGTTGATGATGGCGCTGAACAAAGCAGAAGCTTGGGGAGCTTCATTTATTGCTTGTGAATGTTCCAGATTTTCAAAATCTTCAAATTTAGAGAAATCGGGTTCAACAGAGAGGTTTTCTTTTTCTTCCGATGTTTCTTCATTTGTGTCTTTCTCGACGTTTTGTTCGGATTGAGGAGCTTCTTGCGCCTGTTTCTCTTCTTTTTCTTCGGCTGTTTTGACTGCCGAGAAACGCTCTAAATTGTCGTCAATATCTTGGCTGTCTATTGCAAAGTTATTTTCGGCTTTGGTAGAGGGAGAAAAGCTTTCATCAATATAAGCCGTTGTGTCAAGAGCTTTTTCTTTGAAACGAGAACCCGGTTTGTTTTCGATGCCCGTAACAACGATTGAAACGCGAATTTTTCCGTCTAATGCGCTGTCAAAGCTGGAGCCGAAGATGATGTTAGCATCTTCATCAACTTGTTCTTTAATGATGTGTGCGGCTTCATCTACTTCCAATAAGGTCATATCATCACTGCCGGTGATGTTGATTAAAACGCCTTTTGCACCTTTCATTGAGCAATCGTCTAAAAGCGGATTCGCTAATGCTTGCTCGGCAGCAACGCGAGCGCGATTTTCACCGTCTGCTTCACCCGTGCCCATAATGGCTTTGCCTTTGTCTTCCATAATGCTTTTAATGTCGGCAAAATCAAGGTTAATAAGGCCAGGCATCATCATCAGGTCGGTGATGGAACGAACGCCGGAATATAAAACGTTGTCCACCATAATGAAGGCATCTGCAAAAGTTGTGTTTTTATCGGCAACACGGAATAAATTTTGATTCGGAATAATGATTAAACTGTCAACTTCTTCGGTGAATTTCGCAAGCGCATCTTCGGCGATTCCCATACGCTTTTTACCTTCAAAATCAAAAGGTTTTGTAACCACGCCGACCGTTAAAATGCCTTTTTCTTTTGCTATTTTGGCCACAACGGGTGCAGCACCGGAACCTGTTCCGCCGCCCATGCCGGCTGTGATAAATACCATATTGGAACCTTCAAGTTCTTTTTCTATTTGTTCCCTGGCTTCTTCGGCTGCGAGTTTTCCGATTTCAGGACGCGCACCGGCACCTAAGCCTTGCGTAATTTGCAGACCGAGTTGAATTTTGCGGCTGGCAGTCGAATGTGCAAGAGCTTGCGAATCGGTATTGGCGACAATAAAATCGACTCCTTCCAAATTTTTTGCAATCATATTATTAACGGCATTACCGCCGCCACCGCCGACACCAATAACCGAAATGCGTGGTTTTAAGTGTGTAATCGGGGTTTCAGGAACAGCTAAGTTAATTGACATTGTTTTTAAGACTCCTAAAAAATTCGCATATATGCCAATGTTACCTTAAATAAATTAAGGTTTAGTTACCAACAAACATTATTATTTCAGAAATTTTCTTTCAGCCAGGTGAAAATTTTACCGATCGCACTTAAGTTTGTGAGATTGATGGTATTTTGACCGATCGGGGCAGGGTGTCTTTCTTTGCAGTTGATGGCAAACAAAAGCATGCCGAGTGCGGTCGAATATTTAGGGTCATATAAATAGGTCGGAATGTTTGGAATGTTGCGCGGAACGCCTAAACGAACCTGCTTGTTTAATATGAGGGATGCAACTTCACGGATTCCCGATAAAGAACTGCAACCGCCGGTCAGGACAACGCGATGATTTGATATGTCCTTTAGGCCTTGCTCATCAAGTTTTTTGGCGACCATTTCGAATATTTCTTCGACACGAGGTGCAATGATATTAATTAAATCAGATTTCGGAATGGATCTGATAGAATTATCGTCTTCTTCTCCGACCGGGTAAACGTCTATTGTTTGAAGTTCATCCTGACTGATTAAGAAAGCACAACCATGCCTGATTTTTAAGTCTTCCGCATGTGCAAATGAGGTCGTTAAGCCCCATGCAATATCGTTTGTAATATTGTTTCCGCCGACGGGAAGAGTCGAAAAATAGATCGGAAAGCCGTTTTTGAATGTTGTAATACTTGTTGTTCCACCGCCGATATCAACCACCGTGGCACCAAGCTCTTTTTCGTCTTCAACCAAGCAAGCAAGGGCAGAAGCGTAACCCGAAAAAGTTTTTAATGCAATGTCAAGATGGGCATTCTCAATAATATTGGATAAGTTTTTGTATAATATCGAAGGATAAACACCGAAGAGCATATCAAGCCCTAAAGTTTCACCGTAAAAATTACGCGGATCTTTGACAACTTCGCGTTTATCAATCGTGTAATTCATCGGTACGCAGTGAATAAGTTCGCTGTCAGGAAGCTTTAGCTTTGAGGGGCTTTGTGTAATCAGTTTTTCAATATCGATTTCCGTTACGGGCTTGTTTTTGTGGAGCTGAACGGAGCTGTGTTTGATAAAGCTCTGCGTTTTATCGCCGGAAATGTTCACAATCAAGCTGCTGATTCGCTCTTTGGCTTTTTGTTCGGCATCTTCCACGGCATTGCATACGGATAAAGTAGCTTGATTGATATCTGTGATGACGCCGTTTTTAATTCCCTTTGAAGCGTTGTAGCCATAGCCGACAATTTCGATTTTTTTATCGCGCGGGGTGACATGTGCAATCAAACAACAAACTTTAGATGATCCGATATCTAAAGTTGCTAAAGTGGATTGTCTTGAAAAAGAGTGGTTCACTTTAAGATTCCTACATCAGTCAGCAATGTTAACAATAACTTTATCCTGATATCTTAAATCAATGAAAGTTAATTTACGCTTAAAAATACCATATTTGTTATTAATTTTTATTAATTTTTTCCAAGCCTTATCCAAATCGGTTTCTGGCATTTTAACTGTTGTGCCTTTATCAATGTCGTCAAAAATCAGGTCCCATCTGCGTGAGGAGTGTAAAACGGCCGCCTTAATGCGCGAAAAAAGTGTCGGATCCGTTTGCAGAATATTGAGGAGGTCAAAAAGTTTTTGGGGAGCGCCTTCGCCGACAATGATTAAAAATTGTGTGTTCGGAATGTAGTCTGTTTCGATGATGTTTCCATACTTGTCGACGGGATAAAATTTTCCGTTTATTTGATAAAGGGCAATAATTTCTTTTTCTTTAAGAGATATTTGCAAAATGTTCGGAAAATATGAGCGCTTTAAATTGGCCTGTTCAATCCAAGGGAGATCTTCTATTTTTGTTTTTAAGTCTTTTAAATCGATTTTAAGGATACTGTCATTTCGGTTTAGGTTAATTTGTTTGTTTAAAGCCGATAATGTTGTTTTTTTGCGCCCTTCAACAACAATGTCGTTGATACCGAAACCGTGTTTGGTCGAATATTGGAAAATTTGTTGCTTAAAGTCTTGTATTTGGCGATCAATAAGGCTGTCTCTCAAAGTGATTGTGAGGGCGATGATACAAGCAATGATGAGTAAAATAAGCAAATTTCCGATAAATCTGTTCGGAGTTTGATTTCTAAGAGCGAATCGGTTTTGCGTTTGGAGAGGCTCTTGATGTTTCAGTGTTGTTTTTTTGTTAATCAGAAACTTCATCTTTTTGCCCCAATCGTTGAATTTCCCACTCTAACGTGATGCCTGTTTTTTGTTTAACCCGCTCAATAATCATATTTCCGAGAGTCTCTAAATCATTGGCCGTGGCATTTCCGGTATTGATCATAAAATTGCAGTGCTTTTCGGAGAGTTTAGCCCCGCCGATGGTCAGGTTTTCGCATCCGGAAAGTTTAATCAGTTGCCATGCTTTTTGTCCTTGCGGATTTTTAAATGTTGAGCCTGCCGTTTTGGCATTATACGGTTGATTTGACTTTCGATAAAGCATCTGTTCTTTTAATTTTTGTTCAATTTGATTCGGATCGCCGTGATCAGCTTTCAATGTGAGAGATATAATGATCCAATCAGGCGGAAAGTTTGAGGATCGATAAGAAAAATTAAACTGTTTATTCGACACGGTTTTTATTTGACCCTCAGCATTAATGACCGTTGCAGATTCTAAAACATCGCTGATCGATTGTCCGAAACATCCGGCATTTGTTTTAATCGAACCGCCTAATGTGCCCGGAATGGAACATAAAAATTCCAATCCGCCGATTTGATTTTGAATTAAAAATTTTTTTAGGGATGTGTTTTTCACACCGGCGGAACAAATCAGTGTTTGTTTCGATAATGAAATTTGCCTAAAATAAGGTGAATCAAGTTTGATGACAATGCCTTTGATGCCGCCATCGCGCACCAAAAGATTTGAGCCGCCGCCAATGATGTAAAAAGGAACATTATCCGGTTTATGATTCAGAAAATTTTTCAAATCATCTAAATCTTTCGGGATAAATAAAATTTCGGCAGGTCCTCCGACATTAAGCCATGTGTGTTTGCTTAAAGGTTCGTTTAATAAAATTTTTCCTTTGAGCTGTCGGGTTAATGTGTTCAGAAGAAATTCCATTTAAATATCCTTATCTTCTGCGGTTGAGTTGCGTCTTGTCAGAGCCAAAAGCATGCCCATGCCGAGCGCCGAAGCAAAGAGTGATGAGCCACCGTAAGATATAAAGGGCAAAGCCATACCTTTGGTGGGGATAAGGTGTAATGTCGAGGCCATATTGATGATGCCCTGCAGACCGAAAGATGTGGCAAGTCCGGCGGTGGCGTAGATGACAAAGAGGTTGTTTTCCTTTAGGGATAATTTTAAAGAGCGTATGACGATGATGGCAAAAAGAATGACCAGAAAGATGCAGAGCCAAACACCGAATTCTTCACCGGCGACCGCAAAAATAAAGTCTGTATGAGCATCAGGCAAATGAATTTTCGCAATTCCTTCACCGGGACCTCGTCCCAAAAGGTTTCCGTTTTCAAAAGCCTCCATAGACCTTTGAACTTGATAACTTAATTCTCCGAAGAAAAATGATTGAATGCGTTCATGAACGTGAGAAACGGTAAAATAGGCAATGACTCCGCCGACACATCCCAAAATGCCCAGAGCGACAATAAGAATCATCGGAAGACCAAACAGAAAAATTTGAAGAAACCAAGTTACGCTGACAACAATGGACATTCCGATGTCAGGTTGTTTAACAAGAAGACCGACCGTTAATCCGAGCAAACAAATTGATAAAAGCAGCAATCCAATATATTTTTTTCCTCCTTCCAAGAGCCATGCTGAAAGGACGACGAAGGTCGGTTTGAGAAATTCGGAGGGTTGCAATGTAAAACCAAAAATTCGAATCCATCGTGATGCACCTTTTGTCGAATATCCGGCGAACAAAGTTACAATTGTCAGCGCAAAAAAGATAATATAGGCAATAATGGCCAGACGTCGAATATTTTTTAGATGCATCATTGACGTTGATAGCAAAATTACGAGAGCACCGGCGATGAAAACAATTTGTTTTTTGATAAAATGATAATCGTTGAAGTTGTCCGTTCTGGCAACGGAAGGACTGGCCGAGAAAACCAGGAAAGCACCGATAAAGATAATGAGCAAAAGCAAACTTAGGGTGATTTTATCAACAGTCCACCACCAGTTTGCCAATCTTGATCTGCTTAATCTTGAAATAACGGCCATCAAAGATTCTCCTTAAAATTTAATCAATGAAAGAAAACCGATGAAAGCCATGATAAAACCTGTGGCCCAAAAGGTTAGGACAACTTTTCGTTCAGGCCAACCGCATTGTTCAAAGTGGTGGTGAATAGGCGCCATTTTGAAAAATCTTTTGCCTGTTTTTTTAAAGTAAAATACCTGAATCATAACGGAAAGTGTTTCAGATACAAAGACTAATCCGACAATAGCGAGCAAAATTTCTTGTTTTAAAATAACGGCCGTTGTTCCGAGCAAAGCACCTAAGGCAAGCGAGCCCGTATCTCCCATAAAAACTTTTGCTTTCGGCGCGTTAAAGTGCAAAAATCCGAGGCATGAACCGACGATCGCGGCGCAAACGACGCTCATTTCGGCGCTTCTCGGAATGTAGGGAAAGATAAAGTTTGTGGCAATCGGGGTGCCGATGATATAAGCCATAACGGCAAAAAAAGTAAAGCTTAAAACAAGTAAGCCGGAAGCAAGTCCGTCAAGACCATCCGTTAAATTGACAGCATTAGAAGTGCCGGAAATAACGATGACGGCAAACGGAATGTAAAGCCAAGACAGATTTAAGAAAAATCTGAAATAAGGGATATATAAAATATTGCTTGAAGCATTGGGCGTTGCAGCCGTAATGATTGTTGCGACCATGACGGCGGTCATAAATTGAATAAAGAGTTTTGCTTTTGCGGTAAGGGCATTCGGAGTTTCTTTCGTAACTTTAATATAATCATCGATAAATCCCGTTATACCGTAAATTAAAAGCACGACTAAGCTTACCCAAACGAAATGGTACGAAGTGTTAGCGTAACATAGAACAGAGATAATGGCTGTGCTCAAGATAAGGATTCCACCCATGGTCGGGGTTCCTTGCTTTGTTTGAAGGTGTGATTGAGGACCGTCAGATCGAATGGGCTGACCGTGATGTTGGTGTTTTCTTAAAAGAGAAATGACACCGTTGCCGAATATCAGAGAAAGAATTAAAGAAGTTAAAAAAGCAAATAATGCTCTGATAATGACATTTGTTTCGAAACCAAAGCAAGATAGTAACATTTCTGTTTTCCTTATTTTTTAGATAAAATTGTTAATGATACAACAGAATAGAGGAAAATATTAAAATAAATCTTAAAATCACGGCTTATTTTACACTTTTTCTTAAAAATTTTTTGATGGTTAAAAAATAAAAGCCTGAGATTATTTCAGGCTTTTATTTTATTTTTTTTTTTTTTTTTTACTTGTTTAAAGTGTTGTAATTCCTTTGCGGCAAAGGTCTGCAAAAACGGGTTTGTCGAGGCCTAAAGATTTAATGACCGTTTTGGGTGAAAAATCACCGGATAAAGCTTGCTGTTTAACAAAGCCGTTTTTGATTGTTTTTAAGGTTGCGCTCGGGAGGGTGGAACGTCCGATGCAAGATGAAAGATAAACAAAAGCTTCGTCATTGTCTTTAAGGTTTTCAACGGCCAATTTGCGCGCTAAAATGTTTAAAGACACATCGGCTTTTGAAGCATCTTTTGCCCATGGCGATCCGCCGCCTATCGGGCATGTTGTTGAATAAAAATCACAAGCAAGTTTTCGCCCCGTGATGCCGCAATCTGCAACGGCACTGTGACATGTGTAATTGCCGGTTCCGTTGATGATGAGTTCTTCGGGGGTTGAGCCTAAAGTTTTGGTAACAAAAGCTGTTAAATCTTCGTTTTTGAGCATCGGAACGGCAACGATGGCCGTTTTGATTTTGTCTTTCTCATCTAAGGTGATTTGCGTTTTGATATCAAGCCCGAGATTATCTGATTTTAAGGCTTTTTGATAAAGCGCATTATTTAATTTTTTTGCAAGAAACAATTCTCTCGGAAG
>DBVW01000011.1:7736-7951 GCA_002308495.1 Alphaproteobacteria bacterium UBA1254 | reverse complement strand
ATTCGTATTGAAGAAGAATTGGATGATATGGCAATTTACGCCGGTCGTTCGATTTTGAAAAAATAAGTTTGGATAATAAGCAAAAATAGCCCGCTTTTTTAAGCGGGTTATTTTTATGGTATAAATTATTTTTTTTGAGACTTTAATTGTCCGCAGGCAGCTAAAATGTCTTGTCCTCTTGCCACTCTGACGGGGCAGGCAAAACCGGCTTTATT
>DBVW01000011.1:7422-7632 GCA_002308495.1 Alphaproteobacteria bacterium UBA1254 | reverse complement strand
TAAAATACGAATAAGCTCTTGAGCGTTTTCTAAGGAGTCGTTAACACCGTCGAGCATTAAATATTCAAAAGTAATGTAACGGCTGCCGTCTTTTTGTTGATATTGTTTACAGGCATCTAAAATCTGTTCAATCGAATAAACTTTATTGATAGGCATTAATTTTGAGCGAATGTCATTATTCGGGGCATGAAGAGAAATGGCAAGACGGAC
>DBVW01000011.1:7258-7416 GCA_002308495.1 Alphaproteobacteria bacterium UBA1254 | reverse complement strand
CCTGTTTGTTCCAAAACAGGATTAATTTCCGGCACAATGCCGCAAGTTGACATGGTAATTCTTCGTCTTGAAACAGCGATTCCATCCCCGTCAGATAAGATATTTAAGGCTTTAATAACATTTTCTTTATTTTGCAAAGGTTCACCCATACCCATAAC
>DBVW01000011.1:6937-7212 GCA_002308495.1 Alphaproteobacteria bacterium UBA1254 | reverse complement strand
GAAACGATTTCGCCTGCCGTTAAATTACGGGTTAATTTTTGAGATCCCGTATGGCAGAATTTACAGCCCATGGCACAGCCGACCTGAGTTGAAATACAAACGGCGCCGCGGTCGATTTCCGGGATATAAACCGTTTCGACACGCTCACCGTCAGAAAACTCTAAAAGCCATTTATGAGTTTTATCTTGAGAGATTTGTTCGGTAATAATTTTCGGGCGCGTTAAAATAAAATTTTCATTCAGTTTTAAGCGTAAATCTTTAGATAAATTCGTCAT
>DBVW01000011.1:0-6928 GCA_002308495.1 Alphaproteobacteria bacterium UBA1254 | reverse complement strand
CCTTTAAAATAAAGCCATTGCCAAATTTGTTTGGCTCGGAAAGGTTTTTCGCCGATTGAGCTTAAAAAAGCCTGAATTTCTTCCTTTGATAAACCGATGATATCAATTTTAGGCATTATTTTTTACCGCATTTGGCGTTGATGGCCTTATAAGCCCGCGCAAACCCCTTCAAAGAATAAGTATCTTTTGTTTTTGTGCCGCGGGAAGATGTTCCTTCAACAAGCATACGCTCGCCTCGAAACATAGCTTTAACAAGTTTGGCATCATCCGTATCTTTTAATGTCCAGGCTTTATCTTCATCGGTAAAAAAGTTTGAAAAAGTTTCCTGGCCGATTTTAACCGTAAAAGGAGCACCGTCTTTAAAAGTATATCCCGCAACAAAATTAACAACGTCAAAACTTTTGTCTGAGGGTCTGTGGGTAACAACCGCGTAAATATCGCCTCTTTTAGTGTAATTACCTTCATCTTTTTTAGGGGTTGAGGCAATATAGCAAACAACACCGTTGCCTTCTTTAAAAGTATAAGCCGACCAATCATTATAATCACCGATAAGTTTTGGTGCTTCGGCGGCAAAAACATCAAAAGAACAAAGTAAAACACTCAAAAATAAAAGCTTTTTCATTTTACATACCTTTTTGTTAAAATCATTTAAAATATAGGTTGCATTCTAAAANNAAACAAAACTGTTAAAAGAAAGCAAACAATTGTAAAAAAGGCCCTTAAAAAAATGATGAGACCGGAATATTTAGATGTGAAGCGGATTATAACCGACAAGAACATCTTAAAGCTTTTTGATGCCGTGCACGATTACGGCGGTGCGCTTCGATTCGTCGGCGGTGCGGTAAGAGACGCGCTTGCCGGAATTAAGGGATTTGAAATAGACCTCGCGACCGATTTAACACCGGATGAACTTGTTGAGGCTTGCACGGAAAAAGGCTTAAAAACAGTTTCTTTAGGTCTTAAGTTTGCAAGAACGGGCGTTGTGATAAACAACCAAATTTTAGAGGTTTCTTCTTTACATAAAAATATGAAAGCCTCTTTAAAGGATTCGGATTTGTCTTTTACGGACGATTGGAATGCGGATGCTTCAATGCGCGATTTAACAATTAATGCCGTATATGCTGACGAAGAAGGAAATATTTTTGATTATTACAACGGAATTAATGATTTAGAAAAAGGAATTGTGCGTTTTATCGGTAATGCCGACGAAAAAATTAAAGAGCAGCCGATTCGAATTTTGCGTTTTTTCAGATTTTATTCGATTTTTTCAAAAACAAAGCCGGATTTAAAATCACTCAAAGCCTGTGTGGAAAATAAAGATTTATTGAAAACAATAGCGGTTGAAAAAATAAGAGAAGAATTTTTCAAAATATTAACAACCAAAAAAGCTTCAACCACCATTGAAATTATGAGCGAAAACGATATTCTTTCATTCATTTTTCCGAAAACAATAAATACGTTGGCGCTTGACAGGTTAAATAAAATTGTCGGTGCAAATAATCTTATTCCGGATTCTGTCAGAAGGCTTTTTGTTTTGTTTGAGCCGGACCCTGTTTTGGCTGATTCGTTGAGCTTAAGGTTACATTTAACAAAAACTCAGAAAAACAGGCTCGTGAACTTGTCAAAATTTGTGTTTAATCCGACGAAATACAACGATTTGTCTTATTTGAAAAAAGTAATTTTTTCACACTCAAAAGATTTTGCAAAAGATAAAATTTTAATTTCAATGGCTCAGAACGACATATTTGATGATAAACTTAATGAGTTGTTTGAAAAAATTGATGAAATGAATGTTCCTCAATTTCCGATTAAAGGAAAAGATTTAATCGATCTCGGAATGATTAATTGCTCGCCGATAAAAGAAATTATGGGTCAGCTTAAAAGCGAATGGATAGATTCCGGTTTCAGCTTATCGGTTGATGATTTAAAGAAAAAAGCCAAACATCTGATTAAGTAAAAAATCAGAGAACAATTTTATAAGCAAAGAAAACAACAACCAAAATAAGGATTCGCGCAATATGGCGAAGCCAAACGCTTTTATCATATTCGGCAGAGCTGCGCCAAACACCCAACACTAAAATAATGCTGTAAAATGTTAAAAAAGCAAGCAAAGTGAAATATGAAATAGTTAAAAAGAGCATGGTGTTATCCATGTTTATAAAAGAAAAAACTTTTGAATAATACTCACCGAGTCTTAAGCCGTTTAAGCGATGAACAAGAAAAATACGAAACAGATACATGATAAAAGTAATTAAAGATACCCCCCAAACGCCGTATTTCCAAAACATTTGTCTTAATTCAAACTGTCCGTGTAAAATTTTTGCAAACATCGTTTTTCTCCTTTATTCCAGAAGTCTAAAACAATTTTATTAAAATTTTGTTATAAGGCGAATATAAGGTTTGTTGCCAAGCTGTTTTTGAACGTTTGCGATATAATCCGAAATTTCGGACCATTCGGACCATTTTTCAACAAAATCTTGAGCCGTTTGAACGGATTTTGAAAGTTGAACGGAAATGGTGTCATCAAGCAGTTTTTGCATAACCTCCGTTATTTTTTCAAAACGAATGTGAAGCTTATTTTCACTGTCAAAGAAAATAACATTGTTTTTCAAAAGATAATTAAATTCAATTAAATCAGCAACCCGATGCGGTTTGGAAAGAACGGGTTTTGCTTTCAAAAACAAGCTGACAATCCAAGAGGTATAAATTTGTTTTAGCTCAAAATCGTTATATAAGCCGAAAGTTTTGGCCACCTCTTGAATAAAAGCGATGGAAATCGTGTTGGCTTTATGTTCTTCAATGGTGTGAGCATACATACCGAGCGCATTTTTAAAGTTGTTGTCAGGACCGAGCGAATGACCGTTTTCATGTCCGATAACAAAATGGTGGCGCATGCCGGCGTCATAATATTGATGAAATTCTGAAGCCACAAGAGTGTTAAGCAATTTTTTAGAGCGCTCTTCATCTGTTGAAAACCGAACCTGACGATGATAAACATTGCGCCGTCCGCCGCCGGTTTGAACGGATAATTTATCACCGTTCGGCAAGTTTTGAGCGGTTGTGATACCGCCGCGACACATGGCATAATCGCCTGTCAGAGCCATTAAATCGACATCAACCATCGTTTGCTTTGAATCTTTTTCAATCGTTTGTGTATACATCTCACGGTAAGGCATTAATTTTGCAAGATAAGGCAAAGTATCTTTTGATTTTAAGATAAGGTCGGTGCCTTTTTTGTTAACAAGACCGACACGACAGCCTAACGTATCTTTCGGATTGACTTTGATTTGATAATCTTCAATAAGCTGTTTTAAACGCGGATTCGAAAAAACACAGCCCGTAAATTCATCTTCATAGTTTTCGCGAGAAATCGTAAATTCAAAAGGACAGTTTTGAAGAACGGCCCAATGTTTGTCGGCAAGCATATCCATGTCTTCATTGTTTTGCAGGAAAGCTTGTGCCTGCCAAGAAAGAAAATCTTTAAATTGATGGTCGGTTGTGTAATGCGCGGCAACTTCCATTTCATTGGCCGCGTTTGAAAATTCTTTTTCAAAATACTCGGTATAGTCAATTGCTTTAAGAAGATGACCGTCTTTTCGAACCATAGTTCTGTTTGATAAGATTTTTCGGACTTCGTCAATATGCCCGGTTTCAAGCATTTGAATAAGGATGCTGCAAAACTCGTCCTGAGATAAGTCTTCGGGATAAAAATTTTTGCCGTCGGAAGAGTGAATACCTTTAAAAATTTCAATCGGTTTCGGGTCGATTCCGTTCAAACCGGCAACACCGTTAAAGCTCTTAAAGAGGGTATAAGCTTTTTGAGCATAAGACGACGTTTTTGAAGCTTCTTTTAAAGCTTTTTTGATTTTTTTATTAAGAGGATGATCTTGTTCCAAAGCAACGTCGTTAACGATTTTTGCGGCATTAAGCAAATGTTCGAAGGCTTTTTTATCGTTCTCGCCAAGATTTTGAAAAGCCTCAAAATCAGGTCCGATAAGTTCAATATCACGCATTTGATTTTGAATGATATCATCAAGTTGTTCTTCAGTTAAATTAAGTTCATAACCGTCAATTTGCATGGTTAATCTCCGAAAGACGAATAGATGGTTTAAGAGAAAAATCTTCGGCAACACGTAAAATATCGGAATGTTTAAAATTTTTATCGCCGAAAACAAAAACAATCAGATTTCGAGGCGTTAGAATTTGAGAAAACTCTTCTTGAGACGAAGAACAGGAAATTTTATCTAAAGGGATATCCTGATGATTTGAAGAAAAATAATTTTCCAAAAAAAGAACATCGCTTGAAGAGCAATCGACAATAAAAATCTGTTCATAAGAGTTTTTTTTGATAAAAGAAAAAACGTTTTTTAAGTAGGAAGATTTCGGGTTGTTTTCAATAAAAACAATACGAGGCGATTTGTCTTGAGAAACAACGCTTTGAAAAACGATGGAATACAAAATCAAAGGTTTCGGCGAAGACATTTTAAGAGAAACGCTCGGCTTTTCCTGAAGCTGTTGCAGACGTAAAATATTTGTCGCAACAACAAAAAAAAGGCAGAAAACCAAGACAATTCGCGCAAATAACTTTTTATAAAATTCTCTGTTATTGTTTAATTCCATTTAAAAACCTCTTGAAAGCTAATTTAATCGATTTAACGATTCGATAAAAGAAAACTCTCAAAAAAATCCACAAACGAAAAAAGCTTTTTATTTTTGAAAATATTGACATACCGAAGAGTTGGTGTTAAAGAAGGTTAAAAATAAAACAAAGGCAAAAAAAAATGACAAAAAGAAACGGAATAAAAATTTATGAACCGCAAGATTTTGAGGGTATGCGAAAAGCGGGAAAGCTTGCCGCCGAATGTTTGGATTTTATAACACCGTATGTGGTGCCCGGCGTAACGACGGGCGAGCTTGATGATTTGTGTCATAAGTTTATTGTTGAAAGAGGCGCGATTCCGGCCTGTTTGGGTTATCACGGATATCCGAAAACGGTTTGTATTTCAACAAACCATATCATTTGCCACGGGATTCCGGACAGCACACATCGTCTGATTGACGGGGATATAACAAACATTGATGTAACGGTGATTGTTGACGGGTGGCACGGCGATACAAGCCGGATGTATTATGTCGGAAACCCGAAAATTAAAGCCAAACGCTTGTGTGATGTGACATACGAATGCCTAATGCGCGGTATTGATGTGGTTAAACCGGGGGCGCATTTCGGCGACATCGGCGCGGTGATTGAGGAATATGCGCACCATTACGGATATTCGGTTGTTGATATGTTTTGCGGGCACGGATTGGGCAGAGTTTTTCACGACGAGCCGAATGTGATGCATTGCGGTGTTAAAGGAACGGGACCGGTGATGGAAGAAGGTATGTTCTTTACAATTGAGCCGATGATTAATATCGGTAAAAAAGACGGTTTGATTTTAGCAAACGGATGGACGGCCGTAACGCGCGATAAGAGTTTATCGGCACAATTTGAACATTCTCTCGGTGTAACAAAAGACGGGTGCGAAGTTTTCACATATTCTTTGAAGGGGCTTGATAAACCGCCTTATAAGTAGTAAAATTTCATTGTCAAAACACAAGAACTTAAGTATACTGATAATGTCTTTTATTTAAATTAGCGGAGAAAAAAATGAAAAAATTACTTCTTATGTTGTTTTCTTTGTGTTTTGCAAACGTTTCTCAAGCACAATTCGGTGGTGGCTTTGAAGGACCATCCGGTGTCGCCAAAAATTTAATGACCGTGAAACAGGCGTTAAATTTACGCGATAATAGCAGAGTTGCTCTAAAAGGCCATATTATAAACAGCTTAGGTGATGAAAAATATACTTTCTCGGACGGAACGGCTGAGGTTATGATTGAAATAGATGATGAGGATTGGGCAGGAAGAAAAGTAACGCCCGATACAACGATAGAAATTTACGGCGAACTTGATAAAGAAATGTTTGAACCAACGAAGATTGATGTGGATTCGTTTACCGTTCAATAGTTTGGAAATATTTACGAGCAAAAAACCACCCTTTCAAGGGTGGTTTTTTATGGTCGGGCACACCACCCCTAAATCAGAAAAAAGATACCGATTTTTCTAAACGTAAAAATTACTTTGAATTTTATTTGCCATTTTTGAGAAAAGGTGCTACAAATAAGCCAAGATGAAAAAATTAGTTTTTTTACATGGCTCTGGCTCAGATAAAAATGCCTACAGTGATTTAATGTATAAAATCGCGAGGTTCTTCAATGCCAATTTAATCACTTTTAATGCCCCTTTCAAACATCCTGATAAAATTAATAAATATAAATGGTTTAATAAATTTGAAAATGATGGACGACGTGACGCTGTTGCAGAGGAATACAAATATTCGCTACAGTATATAAAGGAACAATTAGGTAATTTACATACAAAACCAGAGAACATAATTCTTATCGGGCATTCTCAAGGCGGCGGAATGGCTGTGCATATAGGATTAGAAATGGAATTATCCGCTGTTATTAGTATAAATGGAGATTTACCCTATAATGTTTTATACAAAAAAGTAACGAAAACTCCTATTTATTGGCTAGAAGGCGCAAAAGATACCTATATTGATGTTAAACGAAAAAAATCATATAACCAGATTTCAAATAACAACAATTTTCATCTTTTGATGCTAGAAAATAGTACTCATAATGATTTTGAAAATGACTTCTTAAAAATTCTCAATGATGGTCAAATTAAATTCTGAATAAAAAAGCCTTGAAAAATCAAGGCGTTAAATTGGTCGGGAGTATTGGATTGATTTTCGCTTACGCTCAATCGCACAGGCGCGCATAGGCTTTTAGCCTATCGGCGTTCTTCCGCCCGCCTTGCGCTGGTAGTCGAACCCACACTCGTGGGTTCAAATCCCAAATTCTATTTTATCAACATCAAAAA
>DBVW01000019.1 GCA_002308495.1 Alphaproteobacteria bacterium UBA1254 | reverse complement strand
TCACAAATTTCCTTATAAAGTTTATTAAATTAACACAAATACCAGCAAGAGAATCGCAAAACGACTCTCTTGCGGGTGGGCGCATCATAGCAGAAGAAGAAGGAGAGTCAAGCGGTTTTTTAAAGATTTTTTAAAATTCTTTTTAAGTTTTTTTCAGATGTGTTGAATAACTCTTGTTGCTTTTGTATTAAGACTTTTTGGCAGGCTTGATATTTTTGTTTTGGCATGTGGATGGCCTTAAGCATGCTGTTTGTCATGTCGTCGGTATAAACCAGAGCGTTTGTGTCGTCAAAACCGTAAAAATCAGCAAATTTCTTTTGAATAATCGGAACTTTGGCAAAGCCCAAAATCAGTTGTGTCGATCCTGTTACACCGGATGTGATATAGCGGTTGTGATCTTCGTTTTGAGGATCAAGCAACGTTAAGAAAAAATCGGCTTTTTCAACTTCATCGAACATTTGAGGATATGGAATAAAGCCTGTTAATGTGATGTATGGCTTGAGCTTTTCGCTGATAGGATATGCGTTTTGATTTCTTCCGATAATAATAACATGGAAGTTTTGTTTTAAGGCAACAAGTTTTTCGATGCTTTCAAATAACAGAAGATGGTTTTTTCTTTCTTTTTCAAGAGCGCCGACAACGATGAACGTTGCCGATTTTTCATCGTTTTTAGGGGTTATTTTGGTTTTTCCGAAATAAGAGGGGTTAATCATTTTTCCGAGACCAAAATTCCACAAAGTGAAAATTCTGTTTTGTTCTAGATAGGGGCGCTCGTCGTGGTCGTCTATATCTTTTATGTCATGTTCAATGAGATATAAAGAAGGGAATTTTTGGAGTATAGGAAATCTTTGAATCATTGATATTTTTGGGATGTATTCAAAAGCAGCCGTTGCAATGATGATGTGTTTATATTTGAGGATTTTTTTGTCTTGCAAAACTTTTTTAAAGCACTTTTCCGGACACTCAATGATCGAATAATCGGCATCAGAGGGCATAAGACAAAAAGGTTGTTGGTTAAGAAGCGCCGGTATTAATAAAATATCAACGTGGAATTTTAAATCGTTGAGATATTTAATATAGGAGGGTAAACACTCTCCGTGATGATTTTGTCTTTCGATGATAAGAACGGTATTTTCATTTGCATTTTTAAACGGATGTTTGGGCTTTTTGAAAACTTTAATTTTTAAAAAGAAAATTTTAAGAAGATAGTGCGATTTATCTTTGGATAAGGTTAGACTGAAAATATGTTTAGCCCAACTCTTTAATTTGGTCTGGATCAAAATTTTTTTCATTGTTCTTTTTTGAGATAAACTTTGTTTTTGATTTCTTTTGCTTTTTTCCCGACTACTTTTGCTTTTTCTGTAACGAGTTGTGCTTTTTCGGCGAGCTTTTGTTTTAATATTTCGAGTTTGCGTTGCTTTTTTATCTCTTTTTGGCGGTAACCTAAATAGGTTTCATACGAGAAAAGAGCAATTCCTGAAATAATAAGAGGCAAAAGATAATAAATAATGCGATAGGCAATTAATGCACCGTAAAGAACAGCCTGATTCTCGTTTTCGGGTATGATGTTGGCAAATACAAGCTCAAAAACGCCCAAGCCGCCCGGAACCTGGCTGTAGACACCTAAAATTTGAGCGATGATAAAGGCACCGATGAATGTATTAAACGGAATATTGATAAAATGAATGAGCGTGAAATAAAGCACGAGAGATGCCATTAAAATATCAATGCTTCCGATAAAGATTTGAGCAAGGGCCATTCTGATTTTGGGTATTTTAAATTTAATACCTTTTACCATAATCGGTTTTTTATGATATAAACTTGCCGTTAAATAAAGCCATAAGCCGACAAAAGATCCAAAGGCAATGATTCCTGTCGTAAGTTTTGACATTGAACCTTCGCCAAAAGCATGATCAGGCGTAATTAAATAACCAATTACAATCAAAAAGAAACAAGCGACAAGATAAGTAAATCCCGAAAAAGTTATCATTTTAACAATTTGTTCGGCTTTGACACGCCAACGGGTGTATAAGCGGTAACGAATTGCACCGCCCGAAACAATGGCATGCCCGGCATTGTTGCTGACCGAAAATCCAATAAAACCGGCAAAAATCCATTTCCACGGACTAAGCTTCTTTTTAATGTAGCGCAATGCCAAGAAATCGTATGAAGATAAAGCAACATAACCGCAAAAAGAAGCTATGGAGGCATATATTAAATTTCTAACGGGAATGCTCAACAGGGCATTTTTGATGTCTTGCAAATCATATTTCGCAAGTTGACGATAAATCATATAAGCCGCTAAGGCAAAGAAAAATAAACCGGCCCACGAAATTATTTTTTTGATAATTTTTTTTGTTTTATAGGCTAGATTTTTTGTTTTTTTATTATCTAACGGTTTCAATTTTTGTTCCTTTCGGTTTTAAATTGTCATCAATATATTGACGGATATTCGGTCCGAAAGTTTGACGTATATATTTCGTCAATTCAGACGGATTTTCTTTATATGCTTCGGCGGCATTTTGTGCTTCAAGCAAGTCTTCAAGTTTTAAAACCTGTTCAAGAGAATCGCGATGTGCGGCAGCTTCATTTGCCCCGTAAACAGAAGCAATATTGTATAAAATATGGGCCTGCATTAAGTTTTGGGGGAAAAGTTTTCCTTCTTTCAAAATGTAGGCTAATTCTATCATTGAAGGAACATGTCCCTGAGAAATGGCAGCCCTGTATTGTTTAACCGCATTGCCGTAGTTCTTGGCAATGCCTTCGCCGTTGGCGTAAATATTTGCAAAGACATAATGTGCTTCGTCAAAGTGGGCATTTGCGGCATCGCGAATGAGTTGAACCGCTCTATGCAAATCTTGTTCAACCACAAAACCTTTGTAATAAGCATAACCTAACATAAATTTTGCGGTATTGTTGCCATTTTTTGCCGCTTGCTCAAATAAGTCAATAGCAGGTTCAAAGTAGCGGGAATCTTCCGTACTCAAGTAAATAAAAGCCAAATTAACGGCGGCATCATCACTTCCGTTTTGTGCGGCTTTCAAGAAAAGTTCGGAGGCTTTTTCATAATTAACGGCAGTTCCGATACCGTTAAAGTATAAGCTGCCTAAATTGTTAAGTGCGATTACGTTATTTTGTGCGGCGGCAAGTTCATAAAAGTGGAAGGCCTTTTTATAGTCAATTTCGACACCGTCTTGTCCGTAGAGGTACATATATCCTAAAGTTAATGCGGCATCCTCATTGCCTTCTTCGGCTAATCTGACGGCTCTTTCCAGTGGTGTTTCTTTTATTTCGGGCTGAGCTTGTTCTTCAGTGGGTGCCTGGCTGTTTTCTGTTTTGATGTCTTCTTCAGATGAAAAAATAGATAAGGGTTTTTTGATAAATGAAAAATTTAAAAATGAAAAAATACCTCTGTCATCAGCGATTTGTTTTTCTGATTTTTCTTTTGTGATTTGTTGAAGCTTTTCATCGCTGACACCGGTGATTTCGGAAGTTAAATCTGCAGATTGTGCATGCGCATTTAAACTTAAAGCAAAAGCAAAAATGCTTAAAAATATTTGTTTTTTCATATTATAAATCCCATAATTCTTTTTATGCGTATACACTTTAATTTAAAAAAATATAACTTTCAAGGTAAATCTTGTTGCTAATTTTGAAAAAATATGTATTTTAGAAAAAATAACAATAGGAATTTATAAAAAAATGTTTTCAGAACCACCGATTTTAACATTGAAAAACGCACGTTTAACGTTTGGCGTAAAGCCTTTGTTTGTCGGATTAGAATTAAATATATTAAAAGGTGATAAAATTTGTTTGGTCGGTCGCAACGGTTCTGGTAAATCAACTCTTTTAAAAATTCTTTCATCAGTGATTGAAGCCGATGAAGCAGAGCTTTTTGTGCAACCGGGAATAAAAATTTCGTATATGCCGCAAGAACCTGATTGTTTAGAATATAAAACCTTGCGTGATGTTATTCTTTCGGGGCTTGATAAGTATGACCCGAGTTTGGAATATAAAGCGGATATTCTTATTAATGAATTTCAGATTAAAGAAAAACAAAGTCCGGAACAAAGTTCCGGTGGTGAGATAAAAAAAGCAATGCTTGCCAGAACGCTTATTTCGGAACCGGATATTTTGCTTCTTGATGAACCGACGAATCATTTAGATATTGAAACAATCGAAAAGCTCGAAGATTTAATTAACAATTTTTGCGGCGCTGTTGTTGTTATCAGTCATGATAAGATGTTTTTGAATAATGTGTCGCACAAAACATTTTGGCTTGATCGCGGGCTTTTATATACAAATAACAAGGGTTTTAAGTTTTTTGATGAATGGCAAGAGCAGATTTTAGAACAGGAAATTATTGCTCAAAAATATTTAAATAAGAAAATTGATGAAGAAATGGAATGGCTTCATAAAGGCGTAACGGCGCGCCGAAAACGCAATCAAGGTCGATTGAGGCGTTTGGAAGCACTAAGACAAGAACGCCGTGAGCAGATTAAACAGACCGGTTCGGTTAATTTAGAGATTGAAACGGGCGAGTTGAAATCTAAAATGGTAATTGAGGCGAAGCATATTTTTAAAGCTTACGGCGACAGAGAACTTGTTAAAGATTTTTCTATTCGTGTTATGCGCGGCAACAGATTGGGGATTGCGGGCCCTAACGGAGCAGGTAAAACGACTCTTATTAAACTTTTAACAAAAAAAATTGAGCCGGACAGCGGTACGGTTCGGATGGGTAAAAATTTGACGGAGGCTTATTTCGACCAAAACAGAATAACTCTTAATCCCAAAAAAAGTTTATGGAAAACGCTTTGTCCTTCGGGTGATCATATTTGGGTGAGGGGGCACTGGCGTCATGTTGTAGCTTATTTAAAGGATTTTTTATTTAAGCCGGAACAAGCAGAAGCACTTGTTTCAACTTTATCCGGCGGTGAGAAAAACAGGTTGATGCTTGCAGTCGCATTAGCGCAAGAATCGAATTTTTTGGTTTTGGATGAGCCGACGAATGATTTAGATATGGATACGCTTGACTTGCTTGAAGATGTTTTAGACGAATATGAAGGAACAATTTTGCTTGTCAGTCATGATCGTGATTTTATGGATAAGGTGGCGACTTCCGTTTTATATATGAAAGGTGACGGCTCGATTTATGAGCATGTGGGCTCATACAGCGGACTGCTCGAAAAACTCAAAAATATGCCACTTAAAAAAGAAAGTAAGAATTTGAAATCTGAAATCAAAACGCCATCTTACGATAAACCGAAAAACATGACGAAACTTTCGTATAAAGATAAAAGGTTGTTGGAAATTTTGCCACATGAAATTGAAGTGTTGGAAGAAAAAATCAAAGAAATCGAAAAATTGCTTTCGGAAGATGTGGAACTTTATACGCGTGAGCCGAAAAAGTTTGATGAATTGACGCAATCCCTTGAACAAGCCAAGCAAGACAAAGAATTGAAAGAAAATCTTTGGCTTGAAATACAAATGAAAGCGGATGAGGTTTGTAAATAATATTAAAAAAGCCCACTTTAAAAGTGGGCTTTTTTTTCTATTTATACCTTATTGAAAATTTATTTCCATTCGGTTTTGATAAAGCTTCCGCCTCGTCAACAGTATAAATTCTTTTTATTGCGCGTCCGTTTTCGTTTTTCTGCATTGCTGAAAATGAGGCGTATTTTACACCATCTAAAACATACAATCCGTCAGGTGTTTTTGTATAGGTTTTTATACTGAGCTGAATTGATGAAGGAACAATTTCTCCGAGGCAAGTTCTTCCATCGTCATCTATATCGCCCGTGCAGTGCAATGGCATAAAGTTTAAACATTTTTGATTGCCTTTTCAATTTTCCATGAACAGTTTTGTCCGCAAGTCCCATTGCTTCCCTGTGCGAAAGTGTTTGTCGCAAAACTTGTCGCGGTTAGAAGCGCTATGATATATTTGATTTTTTTCATTTCTTTTTCCTGAAATATAAGATGTCTATCCGAATCTACAAAAAAATATGTTAAAGGTCAATAAAAAACACTCTCATTTTTCAATGAGAGTGTTTCTTTTTTATTCTGCTATTGTTTCCGGTGCTTCAATAACTTCCGGAATTTTCGGCTGCGGCATGACAAAATCTCTGCCTTCACGCATCATTTTAGGACCGTGAGGACCGTGCATTCCGTGATGAGGACCTTTGAAATGACTTCTGTCCGAGGGTTTCGGAGCATTTTTCTTTAATTCTTCAAATTTAGCCTTCTGTTCGGGTGTTAAAATGTTTTCGAATTCCTGCATGTTCGTACGGCGTTTAGCATCCATTTTTTCACGAACATCTTTCATTTCTTTCATTAAAGGTTCAATTTCTTTTTTGCCGTTCTCTCTGATTTCTTTGGCCTTTTGTTGTTGTTCTTCGGAAAGATTTAAATCTTTGGCAATTTTTTCGGCCATTTTTTTGTGCATTTCGGCACGATCGATTTTATGTTCTATTTTGGGCAGTTCGGGTGTGTTCTCTTCTTGTGCTAAAGTGATATTTGCAGTTAAAGCTCCTGCAGAAATAATTGTTGTTGCAAGCGCTAAGGTTAATAAATTGTGTTTCATGAGTTTTCTCCAAGTAATGGGGTTAAGGTTTCTTTTAAAAGTTCTTTTGCTTTGTGTAGTCTTGATTTAACAGTGCCTTGAGGGATTTTCAACTTTGATGCGATTTCATCTAATTTTAAATCCTCAAATTCTGCCAACACAATGACTTCACGATATATCTTAGGTAAATTATCAACAGCTTTTAAGACGATTTTTTGGCGCCTTTTACGCTCAATTCTTTCCTCGTGTTCGGATTTAACGGAAGCATTTTGCAAAGCAAGCTCGCTTGAAATTTCGGATTTTTGCGACTTGTAAGATTTGGAGCGGAAATAATCTCGGCAAAGGTTTGCCGTTATGGTGCAAATCCATTGTTTGAATTTGCCTTTGTCTTGATATTTGTCCATGTTTTGCCATGTTTTAATATAGACTTCTTGCTCCAAATCCTCATTATCAGAACCGGTCATTTTTCTGATAACAGCTTTGACGTATTTTTTGTTTTCGGTTATAAAGTCATTCATTTAGATAATCCACAACAATCCGTTTTCATCAACAGGTAAGCCCATATCTTCAATGGCAGAACCGTTTTGAATTTGTTCAACATCGTTGCTCCAAACATCATATATCGGTCCTGTCGAACGACTTAAGTTCAGGCTGAAGCCTATAACCAAACAAAAAACACCAAGCGTTGAGCCGATCGCCATCAGGCGGCGATTGCGTTTGCGCCTTTTGTAGAGCGGTTTGGCTTCTTTTAATAATTGAGTTATATCTTGCATGTTAAATTCTCCTAACAATATATATAACGCAAAATCTTAAAATTTGGTTCACTCTTCTTGGCATAACTGTTGAAATTCGTGAAGTTTTCTTTCATACATGGCCTTGTTTTCGCCTGTTAAAGGTGCAAATTTTCGGGCGATGGTGTATTGTGGTAAGAGCTTTTTGACTTCATTAATCGGTTTGTTCCAATTTTGGGGCTTAATACGAATTCTTTTGTTTTGACCGGCCGAGACTTTTGAACTTGTTTCCCCCGTGTCGGCATCTTCAAATTCCGTGAGTTTTAAGTTAAGCGTTTCTAAAGTATTTGGAATTAAAAATTCAACCGTTTCACCGCTTTCAATGAAGTTTCGAAGCTCAAAAATCGCGTCGTTTCCTTGCCACTCAATAATTGAGCCCGCAAAAAGATATTCACCCATTGTTCTTGTATATTCGTAATTTTGGCTGATATGGGTTAAATTGCCGTCATAAAAACCAAGGCAATAGCCTCTGTTTTGAAGGGTATAAAGTTCTTTCATATAGATGTCGGGATTCCAATTTTGAGGGTCTTCTTGAAAGGCATCAATTGCAGCACGATAAGCACGGGCGACCGTACCGGCGTAATATTCGGTTTTGTTTCGACCTTCGACTTTGAGGCTGTCTAAACCTAATTCCAATATCTTATTTAAACGCGGCATCATGCACATATCTTTTGAGTTGAGCAAATAGCCGCCATGCTCATCTTCAATGATTTCATAATATTCATCGGGACGAAAATCTTCTTTTAACAAAAACTCAAACATATCTTTGTTTTGTTCGTTTATTTCAATATCTTTAATTGTTCCGTCTTTGAGCTTTAAATGGAGCTTGTAGTGCCAGCGGCAACAATGTGCGCATTTTCCTTTATTTGCACTGCGATCAGCCAAAAAATTTGAAATAAGGCATCTTCCTGAATAAGACATACACATTGCCCCGTGAATAAATGTTTCAAGCAGGATATTCGGACAGTCTTGTCTTATTTGTCGCATTTCTTCAAAGCTGACTTCGCGCCCTAAAACACAAAGTTTAGCCCCCATCTTCTGCCAAAATTTAACGGCTGCGGAAGAACATACATTTGCTTGAGTTGAAATAAACCGATTAAGTTCGGGGGCGTTTTCTTTTAAATAGTCAAAAACACCGGGGTCGGCAACTAAAACGCCATCCGGTTGAAGATCACGCAAAGTGGTAACAAATTGAGGCAATTTTTGCGCTTCTGCATTATGAATAAACAAATTTAATGTTAAATAAATCTTTTTGCCTTTTGAATGCACAAACTCAATACCTTCTTTTAGCTCGTCGAGCGAAAATTTTGATTGTGTTCGAAGGCTCATATCGGGCGTTCCGGCATAAACAGCATCGGCGCCGTACATAATGGCAGTTTTGAGTTTTACAAGAGAGCCTGCCGGCAGTAAAAGTTCTGATTTTGACATTATTATTCCTTTATTTTTAAATCTGTCATATAGGCTTCAAGTTTTCCGAGCGGGGTGGTTCTGATTTCAACTTTAAGGAGGAAAGGAAGGGAAGTTATCTTGTCTTTCATCAGATAAAAATTAATGGAACGCTCGGATGATACCTGCCAGAGCAAATCACCTTCTTCGACATTTTCCTGATGAATGAAAGCGGTGCATTTGTGAGCCTCGCCTGATATGGCCACTTTTTTATCTTTGAATAAGATACGTCCGTTGTCTTCAAGGGTAATATGATAGATTTTTTTGCCGTTAAAGATTGTTTTTTGCATGTTACAGCTTTTATCGTTTTTAAATTGAGTGATAAGCATCATAAGCGCTGTTTGAATATCAAAACAGTCTGCGTGTTTTTTTAAAGGCTCAATGCTTACGTTTTTTTCGATACCGTCTTTTGAACTTGTTCGTCCTTTTAAAATGCCGTTATTGTCAAAGAGAAGCTTCTTTTTGCGGATATGGGAGGAAGATTGAGCCTCTTGCTCATAGCTGGCAGTAATGAGCCGGTCTTCGTTTATCAAGCCGGCTGTTGCGTAATTTGCTTTAAATGTATAAAAAGTATCAAAAATTCCGGAAGTGTTGATTTTTGAGTCAAATTTATATTGTTGATCGGTTAATTGGTATGCAATTTTGACGATTGCCGCATTAAAGGGGCCTATTTCAACTTTAAAAGTTTGTTCAATCATAGATGCGCTCACATTTTTTGAAAATAAGAGTATTAAAGCAAAAATTTGAATATATTTTTTTATCATTTTTTTAGTCTTTCTTAAATTTTGTTGTGTATACTAACAGAAAAGAATTTAATAATAAAGGAAAAAAATGAAAAAAGTATTGGTTTTAAAAGGCGGCTTCTCTTCAGAACGAGAGGTCAGCTTGATTTGCGGTAAGAATATTGTTTCGGCTTTAAAGACAAAAGGTTATGATGTCGTAGAGCATGATTTACGAGACGGATATACTTTTTTTAAGTTTTTACAAAAAGAAAAGCCGGATGTTGTTTTTAATGCTCTTTATGGAAATTTCGGGGAAGACGGAGAAATACAAGGCTTTTTGGATATTCTTCAAATTCCGTATACACACTCGGGTGTTCGGGCTTGCGTTTTAGGAATGAATAAAGTTTTAACCAAGGAGTTTGCCATTAAATATGGAATTCAAACGCCGCCTTATGAAAAACTGACTTACGCCGAATTTAAAAAACGCGGAACAAAATTTGAGATGCCGTATGTTATTAAACCGCAATCAGACGGTTCCAGCGTCGGTGTTTTTATTGTGAAAAGTCATCAGGATTTGAAAAAAGTTTGTTATGAAGATGAAGATAGAGAGCTTTTAGTTGAAAAATATATTCCGGGCAGAGAACTGACAGTTTGTGTTTTGAATGATAAACCGTGTGCCGTGACAGAGTTGAAACCGAAAACGGATTTTTATGATTATGAGGCAAAATATACGGACGGAATGACAATGCATATTCTGCCGGCAGATTTACCGACGGATGTTTATCAAAGAGCTCTTGATTGTGCTTTAAAAATTCATCGTGCTTTGGGGTGTAACGGTATTTCACGTTCGGATTTCAGATATAATGAAAAGGACGGCCTTATGTTTTTGGAAATTAATGTCAATCCGGGAATGACGTCTTTATCTTTGGTTCCGGAACAGGCCAGGTATGTCGGTATTTCGTATGAAGATTTGTGTTCGAGTTTGGTCGAGAAAGCTCAATGTCGGAGAATAAAGTAGTTATTATAGCCGGTCCAACGGCTTCCGGAAAATCTGCGTTGGCGACGGATATCGCTTTAATGCTTGACGGAGTGGTCGTTAATGCCGATTCTATGCAGGTTTATAAAAATATGCCGATTATTTCGGCCGTTCCCACCGAAAAAGACAGAGCAAAAGTTGAACATCGTTTGTATGAAATTTACGATCCTTCGTATCATGGCAATGTGGTCGATTGGTTGGAAAAAGCGACGTCCGAAATAAAAGATATTTGGAAGCTTAAGAAGATGCCCGTCGTTGTCGGCGGAACGGGGCTTTATATTGAAAATTTAATAAAAGGAACAACGCCGATCCCGGAGACCCCCGAAAAGATTCGAAAACACGTGCAACAACTTATTAATGATAAAGGAAAAGCGTTTATCTTCCAAAAATTAAGGGAAGTTGATTTTGAAACGGCACAAAAATTAAGCCCGAATGATGTGAGCCGTATTAAACGAGCCTACGAAGTTTTTGTGCATACAAATATTCCCATCAGCCAATGGCACAAAAAGCCTTTGGTTAAATATTTACCCGAGGCAAAGTTTTTTGTTGTTAAAATTTGTCCTTCCGTTGAAGAGTTGGATAAACTTTCCTACGACAGATTTGATAAAATGATAAAGATCGGAGCTGTCGATGAAGTTCGAAAACTTTATGAACAGGGGCTTGATTTAAAACTGCCTGCGATGAAAGCTCTCGGTGTGCCGGAACTTATAGAATATTTTAAATGTCAAATACCGCTTTGGAAAGCAATCGAAAACGCTAAGTTACATACCAGACAATATGCCAAACGTCAGCGAACATGGTTTAAGAACAGGCTTAAGGCTGATTTTGAATTACGAGATTGTTATAGAGAAGGCATACCGGAAGAACTGTGTTCTCTTTTAGCCATATTTTGCAGGGGCTAGTTGACTATAAATCACATTTTGTTACAAAATGCAACATTTTTGTGAATTTTGTTAAAAATTTACTTGATGTTTACCTTTTTTGGTGATTTATAGTCGGTGAAATGTTACTTTTAGAAAGGAAAATTTTATGAAAAAGCTTTTAACATTCACCGCACTTGGCACAATTTTGGCCGCTGTGCAAGTGCAAGCTGCAGGTTTCCATCTTCGTGAGCAATCTGCTGCGGCTCAAGGTAATGCATATGCAGGTGCGACGGCCGGTGCCGAAAATTTATCATATGCTTATTTTAATGCGGCAGGTATTACACGCCATGATGGTACTCAATTTAATATCGGTGGGACATATATTGCTCCGCGTGCGAGAGCTAAAAATATATATGTCGATGGCGAAAGGGACGAGAATGTAGATAATATCGTTCATGCGGCCGTTGCACCGAATATGGCTGTTTCACACCAGTTAAATGAAAAAGCGTATATTGCTTTGGGTCTGAATGTGCCCTATGGTATGATTACAAAATATGATGAAGGATGGTTGGGCGGTGAGCATGGTGTTACCTCAAAATTATCAGGGGTGACAGTGACTCCGATGGGTGCTTATAAGGTTACAGACAAGCTCTCATTAGGTGCCGGTCTGCAAATTCAATATTTGAAAGCAAGATTGACGTCAGGTTATGTTCCCCGCGTTGTTGATGCGTCGGTTGAAGGTAAAGCTATTGATTGGGGATGGCAAGCAAGTTCTTTATATGAGTTTAATGATAATACGCGCTTGGGTTTGTCTTTTAGAAGCAAAGTAGCCCATAAATTAAAAGGCAAACAAAAGTTGCGTTATTTCGGAACGAATGAAAGTGTCAGACCGGATATAGATATTTATGCACATTTGAACACGCCGGCCATGTTGTCGATGGGGTTTGTCCATAAAATTAACGAAAAATGGACCGTTATGGCTGAATATCAACGTGTATTTTGGAGTAGTTTCAGAGATTTACATATTAAAAACTACAATGGCGGTGATAGTTTAACGAAAGAAAAGTGGCGCGATACCAATTTTTACGGGCTTGGAGCAAGCTATCAAATTGATAATCAATGGAAATTGCGCCTCGGAATGGCTTATGACCAATCAGCCGTTCGTTTGAAACACAGAACACCGCGTATTCCGGATTCTGACAGATTATGGTATTCAACGGGTTTGAATTATCAATATAATGAAAAACTTTCGTTTGATGTGGCATATACTTATATTTATGCGCATAAAGCTCATTTGGATACGGAATTGACAGGCAATTCGGGATCTCGAACAACTGCAGATTACAGCAATTCTATTCAATTGTTCGGGTTTTCTTTGAATTATAAATTCTAAGCTTTGTCAGGTTAACAAAAAAGCCTCTCTTTCGAGAGGCTTTTTGCGTTGAAAGTTTAGTTCTTTTTAATTTTGTTCCAACCTTTCGGACCTTCGTCTTTTTGCGGCGTGGCAGTCGGTTGTTTCGAATCGGACCAGTTGCGAATAGGTTGGGCCGACTTTTGATTGGCAACAAGAGCTTTTTGCTCATCATTTAAGACAACACCGATCGGAAGCGTTTGGTTAAGAAGGGCCGGTGATACAAATTCGTTTTTGAGACCCGCGAAAACTTCGACAACGCCTTCGACAGATTTAACGGACGGAGCAGCGTTAAATGATTTGAAAGTTCCTCCGTAAAAGATGCTTACGGAAGGGCAAGGGCTTGAGAATAAAACATCTGTTGCATCTATGCCTCGAATAAAACGCAAAATAACCTTCGGTGAAATAACGCATTGTGCCGTTGTCTGCGAAATATTTTTTTCTGTTTGAAAGAATTCATTACGAAACATATCTGCCTGATCTTTTTCCAATATACCGCAGAATCCGGTAAGAGCCATTTGGTCAATCGTGTAACCTTGATAATTTTCCGGAGCTGTTTCCACATTGTAACAGAAAACACGTTCCGCATCCATGATGTTTTTAAGAGCAGGAGCGGGAATGGATTTTTCAATGAAGGGATTGACAGAAGACGTTTGCGCTTCGGCTGCCGTGGCCAGTATCGTTCCGAAAGCAAGTAAGCCGGCAGAAAACAAGTAAGTATGTTTCATAATTTTTACTCCTTTTAATTTTGAATCTGAGTTTAAGGTATTATACTTTGTTTTAAAGTTCAACAAGAAAAAATTGCGTTTACAATTTTTTTGTGATATATTGGCTCAAATTTGAAGGAAATTTGATATGCGTTTTTTAAGACTTTGCTTCTTTTTGTTGGCTTTGTTGACGGCAGGTTCTGCCACCGCTTTGCCGATTTTAAATAACAATATGGTTGCGTATATCAATCGGATTTCTCCTAAAGATGAGAAAAACTTAAACAAATTGACGCGTTATTTGGTTAAACCTTACGGAAGCGATTATGAAAAAGCGATGTCAATTGCTTATTATTTGGCTTCGCGTGTTGCGTATGATGACTATCTGTATCAGACAAATCATTCTTTGTCTTTGAAAACGCGACCGAAAAAAGCTAAAGCAATTTTGAAAAATAAGGCAGGAATAGGGGTAGATTTTGCTTCATTGTTTGTTCTGATGTGTCAAAAAGCAGGCCTTAAGGCATATATGCAATATGGCTTTGTGCTACCGGCTGAGGAGCGTTTGCAACCGCATAATAAAAGAGAAAAGAAGCATGTTTGGAGTTATTTTTTCCATGAGGGTCGAAAAGTTTATGTCGATTGTGCTTTTATGTCGGGCGGACGAACAAGCTTTCCGACTTTTATTAAAGAACAGGGACAAAAACAAACACGCTCAAACACGGATAAAATGTTTGCAAACAAAATTTATCCGATTAACAGCTTTTATTTTGACTTTGATTATGCTTCGGAAAAGCAGCTCTACCATCTTCAAAGAATTGAACAGAATTAGTCTGTGCTTAAGATATCAACAGTGTTGAACAAGATGTTGTCAAAGCTCAAACCGGTTGAGTTTTCTATTGTGTTTAACAAACCGACAAATACTTTGCTGAAAGGATCATTACCTGTGCCGACATTTTCAACATTTTCTCTTAATTGGGTGCGATATTTGGCCGGCATATTTTGAATTTTTTGATCATAGCTTTTCGGAATTTGGTAGCCCATTTTTCTTAGATGATTAAGCATAACAACCATATTGTGTCTGTTGACTTCGGGGGCCATCATTTCCTGATCGCCTTCATTAAAAATTGTTCCTTCGCCGATGTAATTTAATTTGCCGTGTTGACCGCTGCCGCGCCATGTGCGTACCCCGCTGCGATCACGGGTTCTGGCCCAAGGGTCGACCGGCAAAATTTCGCCGCCTCCGGCGTTGTTGGCATAAACCGGAGCGTCGGTGATGTCGCTGCCGGCGGCATCGGCAATATTATTTCCGAAGTAACCGCTGTTTGGAGACGGAGGTTGAGGGGTCCAGGGGTTGGCCGGTAATTGAGCGCGAGAAACGCTTGCGACGCAAACGAATACTAAAGCTAAAATCGTTACTTTAACGGAGCGGAACATCTTTTTTCTCCCCTTGAAATTTATTTCATAAAGTTATTATAACACATTTTTTAGTAAAAAAATAGTTACAATATTGTGTCATTTTAAATTTTTGGTTTTTTCTTCCAATTCATGTATTTTTTTGTGCAAAAGTTTGATTTCGTCGCTTAAAGGATCTTGCGCGTTTTTATCAATGCCGTAAGCGCAGAAAACTTTGTTTGTTTCTTGAGGTGCCTTCTTTTCGACTTGGTGAGCGGCAATGCCGACAACGGTTGTGTTTTCGGGCACATCTTTGACAACAACGGCGTTGGAGCCTATTTTAACATTGTCGCCGATTGTAATCGGACCTAAAATTTGTGCACCGGAACCTATAATAACGTTGTTTCCGATGGTCGGATGTCTTTTCCCTTTGACTTTCGAGTCTTTATCAAAGAGTTTTGTGCCGCCTAAGGTTGCATTTTGATACATTGTAACGTTATCGCCGATTTGAGAGGTTTCGCCGATGACAACACCCATGCCGTGATCAATGAAAAAGGCCTTTCCGATTTGGGCGGCAGGATGAATTTCAATGCCCGTGAAAAAACGGGTGATTTGCGAAAGTAGGCGAGCTAAAAAGCAGAGCTTTTTTTGCCACAGAAAATGGTTGAAACGGTAACATAATATGGCTTGAAAGCCCGGAGAAAAAAATATGGCCTGGAGTTTGGTTGATGTGGCCGGATCTCTTCTCGTTACGGAATCTAAATCAGATAAAATTAAAGACTTGAAATTTTTTTTCATTTTGTGCTATATTCCTTTCATCCGATTCTAATATAAAGTGAAAATTAATCTTGTAAAGAGGTTTTGTGGAAATGGTTGAAGTATTGTTTAACGGTCCGGCCGGCAGATTGGAAGGCAGATATCATAAATCGGAGCGTGAGAATGCTCCTGTCGCGCTTATTTTACATCCGCATCCGCAATATGGCGGCACAATGAATAATAAAGTGGTTTATACATTATTCAGTTGTTTCAGAGACTTAGGCTTTTCTGTCTTAAGATTTAATTTCAGAGGTGTCGGACGTTCGGTCGGTCAGTTTGAGGACGGTCCGGGCGAACTTGCTGATGCCACGGCGGCTCTTGATTGGCTGCAACATGAAAATGTTGATGCCAAACAGTGTTGGATTGCCGGTTATTCTTTCGGTG
This sequence comes from Alphaproteobacteria bacterium UBA1254, assembly GCA_002308495.1. Classification (GTDB taxonomy): domain Bacteria; phylum Pseudomonadota; class Alphaproteobacteria; order RF32; family CAG-239; genus UBA1254. The sequence continues at coordinate 10,940 of DBVW01000019.1, read as the reverse complement.
CGTGGATCGGGTTGCAGCTTTTAATGCGTCGTCCCGATATTAATAACTTTATTGCCGTTTCACCGCCGGCTAACGAGAAAGATTTTACGTTTTTAGCGCCTTGTCCGACTTCCGGTTTGATTATTCAGGGCGGTAAAGACGAGATCGATGATCCGGAACAGGTAACGCAGCTTGCAAGACGTCTTAATATGCAGCGTCATGCAGATGTTGATTTTGCTTTGATCGAAGAAGGCGACCACATGTATAACAATCATTTGGTTGATTTATATAAAGTTACCGGAAATTATATTTTAGACATTATCAATCATCGTCGCGCACCGCGTAAAAAGGAATTTACGCCGGAAGAAGAAGCGTTGATGCTGCAAAATGAGGCGATGATGGATGATGATGACGATGACTTGTAAGAAAAACTTCGTAAAACGGCTCATCTAGAGCAGAAATTTCGAGAGCGGAAAAATTCATGTAGGTTTATCTACACTAAAATTTTTCCGCTTCTTATTTCTACGCTATCTAAACCGTTTTCCGAAGTTTTTGAAAATGTGCCATGAAATTATTTTTCTGCTTTGACGGTTGTTTGCTCGCCATGTCCGGGGTATAAAACAGTATCACCGGGCAGGGTGAATATTTTTTGTTTGATGTTTTGCATAAGCGCAGCATAATTTCCGCCAGAGCCTTGAATATCGGTTCGTCCGATGCCTGATTGAAAGATGGTGTCGCCGGTGAAGGCAATTTTGTTTTCAGAGTCGTGATAGACGACCGAATCAATTGTGTGTCCCGGGGTTGCAATGACTTGAAGCTTTACATCTGGATTGGCGCTTAAAACAATTTCATCACCGTCTTTGATGTGTTGCATATTTTTTAAAACGGCAGAATCGGTAAAATGAGCCGACAAATCAGGGTCTGTGAGATATCTGGCTGCTGTGTTGAGCCCGTAAAATTTGATGTTTAATTTGTCCGCAAGCTCTAAAACGGCGCCGATGTGGTCAAGATGAGAGTGGGTGATGAGAATCTTTTCAATCGTCCAGCCGTTTTGTTTGATGATTTCGAGGAGTTTTTCGGCGTGTGCCGAAGGGTCAATGATAAAACCGTGTTTTGTTTTCTCGTCAATATAGAAATAGCAATTTGCAGCAAAAATATCAGAAAATTCAATTCGTTGAGCAATCATCTTAAAGCTCACATTTATGGCAACATTCTGTATCTTCAAGTTGGATGTTGCAATGGTTGATGTCGAATTTATGTTCCAACAGCTCGCTTACTTTATGGACAAGCTCTAAGTCAGAACCTTTGATGTGGCATTCGAGCGATACATCATGCTCGCTGATGCACCAAACATGGATATGGTGCACATCATCAACGCCTTTGACCTTTTTGATGGCCTTTTCGATTTTATTCAAATCGATATGTTCCGGGGCGGCGTTCATTAAAATATTGACAATCGGTTTGAATGAAACAACAGATTGAAAAATCATATAAGCGGCAATTAAGAGCGCAATTAGTCCGTCAACAAAATAAATATCAAACAAAACAACGCAAGCACCCGATAAAATGACGCCGATTGAACCGAAAGCGTCGGCAAGGTTATGAATAAATACCATTTTCATATTCGAATTGTGGTGGGCATGGTGGTGTGAGATTTTTGCGGTGGCTGCATCGACAAGCAGAGCCAAAACAGATACCCAAATAATCAGCCAGCCTTCAATCGGGTGAGGGCTGACAAGTCTCTCAATTCCTTCAACAATGAGATAAAGTCCTGAAATAAAGAGCAAAATCAAGTTCACAAAACCGCCGATGACTTCGGCGCGCTTAAAGCCGTAGGTGTATTTTTTTGTGGCTTTTTTGTGGCCGATTTTGAACGCAATCACGGCAATTAAAATCGAAAAGGCATCAGAGGTGTTGTGGAGTGCGTCGCCGATTAAGGCAACGCTGCCGGCAACAATGCCGCCGACGATTTCAACAACAGAAAGAAGCATATTGATAAGAAACGAAACAAACAGATATTTTACTGATTTTTCAGAGACTTGTTCGTGATGGTGGCAATGATGGCAGTGTTCGTGAGTCATGGTATTTTCCTTTTTTTTATAATCTGCGCATTTGTGTGGTAAAAGTCAAGAATTGATTTGATGTTTTGCATTTATTCATGCAATCTGAATTCAAAGAAAGGAAAAAATATGAGCTATTGCGATTGGGATAAAGCATCGCCTCTGAATATTCAATATCATAACAAAGAGTGGGGTGTCCCGCTTCATGATGATAAAGGCCAGTTCGAATTTTTGATGATGGAAGTGATGCAATGCGGCTTAAACTGGAATATGATGATCAACAAACGCGAGATTTTCCGAAAAGCTTTTGACGGGTTTGATTATGACAAGATTGCTAAATATACCCTAAAAGACATTGAGCGGATTATGAAAATTGACGGGATGATTAAAAGTGTTCGAAAAATTGAGGCGATTATCAATAATGCTAAGTGTTTTCAAAAGGTTAGAGCAGAGTTTGGCTCTTTTGATGCTTATCTTTGGGGCTATTCGGATGGTAAGACGATTTTGTATGATAAACATGCACAAGGCTATATTCCGGTTTCAAACGGGCTGTCTTTAAAAATCAGCAAAGATTTGAAAAAGCGCGGGTTTAAGTTTTTGGGGCCGACAACCGTTTATTCGCACCTTCAAGCCTGTGGGGTGATTAACGATCATGATGAAAATTGTCAGAGATATCAATATATTAACACACGCTATCCGACAGTTTGCAAGAAACGCGATCATGAAGACGGCGTGCAGTGTTTCAAAAAATAGTTGTCTTTTTTCTATTTTATTTCTTATAAATCAATAATATAAAACAAGATATTAATCTTTTAATTTATATTTGCTTTTACATTTAATACATTAAAATAAAAGTCTAATAATTTGATTTTTATAAAAATATTTTTTTGTTGACATGTCTTTTTAAGGGGCTTAAACTCGGCTTACTTTTAAACTTATTTTGATAATTATTAAAAACAAATGTTATGGCTACGATTTACAGAATTTATGGCGCAAACCACAAATGGATTTGCGGTTCGGCGTTTTTTGACCCGACAGACAGTTTTTCAAAAGAGGAAGCTGCGGCGCGTTTGAAGGGCGAGCCAGAAAGGTGCGTCGTTGATGTGTATGATTTTACGACTTGTCCCCTGAAGGGATATGAAGTGGTCTGCAGAGCGGTTCTTTGGCGCTATGGCGAAGATGGCGTTTTGGCAAGTGATGTTTTGCCGGAAGAGAAAGAAGCTTTGCTTTTCGGTCGTGCTTCGTCGCACATTGAAAGCCATTTGTCCTCCGCACGCGGAAATTCAATTCTGATACGGGAGCTTTCGGTCTATGCGCCGAACTGGCGCGAACAAATTTCGAATTTGTTGAAAGCGAGCGATTGGAATGCCAGAATTTGGTGCCGGGACGGTGACGTCTATGCCGAAGTCGGACGTTATAAGGTCAGAATTCAGCCTGCTTGTTAGCCTTGAAAAAAAACCCGAATCTTGCGATTCGGGTTTTTGATTTTTAAGTTGCTTAACTTAAATTATTTTCTGTATTGAACAGCCATCGGCTCAGGAGCCTTTTGAGGGCATAAACCGCCGTTTTGGCATGTATAAGGTTTTTTGACATACGATGTTTCAGAATATGTTTTCGGCTCATAAACTGTTGTGTATGTAACATTCTTGTAGAGAACTTCAACAGGCTCTTCTACAGTATAGCTGTGAGCGCCGCAGCTGTTGCAACCTTGTTTAACAGGAGCTTGAACCGGAGCTTTAACACCGCAAGCGCGACGAGGTTGAACAGGCTGAACATTTTGAGCGGGGGCAACAACAGGTGCCGGAGCTACTTGAGGTTCTGGTTGACGTGAAGCGCAGGCAGAAATACCGGCTACGATTGCTAACATTACGATAACGTTTTTCATGTTTTCCCTTTCAAAAGATGTTAAATCAAAAAACCTTTTGGTTTAACGAATTGCTTGATTTATAACAGATAAGACACATTCAAAAGTTTGCACCCTATCTGTTGGTTGAGGGCACTATACACAAAAAAAATCGTTATGTCAATAAGAAAAAATTAAAAAAGTATTAATTTTTTAAAAAAATCTAATATTTTCATACGGTTATGGTGTTTAAATATTTGAAATTTCTTTAAAAAATTATACACAAAGATATAGACGATTTTTCTTGCGAGGGGGTCGAAATTATGGTATATTAAAAACTGAAATGACAATTAAGGAAAATTTAAGAATTATGGGGGTAATATTCACGCGAGTGAATTCTACAAGAAGGAGAAAAACAATGAAAAAGATCATTCTTTTGGCGGGAGTTGCGAGCTTGGTTGCGTTTGGTGCAAATGCGACGGAATTAACGGCAAGCAGCAACATTAAAGCGAAAATTGTCGGCTCGATGACTTTAACTCACGAGAGTGCAGATCAATTAAACTTTGGTACAATGATGTCATCTGCTGCCCACACGGTCAGTTTAACAAGTGCCGGCGCAAGAAGCAGTACGGATGCAGGTCAATTGGTTGATGACAGCGGTAACACGCCGACGGCGGACCAATTCACAATTACGTCTCCTGACGCGCGTCAAGTTACTTTGAATGTTGCCACACCGGCTAAGGTCGGCGTTACGGGTTTGGTTCCGACTCTGTCGACGGATCCGGCGCTTTCGGGCGGTAAGCTCAGCTTGCAGGCGGGCACAACGACGGTTAAAATCTTCGGTGACTTGGCGGTTTCTCAAGGAGCAACTGCCGGTGACTATACAGAACCATACAGCATTACGGTTACATATTAATTGACTTTTGAAAAGGAGAAAAGCCATGAGAAAATTCGTTTTATTATCGACAGTCGCAGCTTTGGTGGCACTGACGAGCTTTAATGCAAAAGCAACAACAAACGTTACGGCAAACGGCGAAGCAAAAGTCAGCATCGTTGACGCAGTCGCTATGACGCATGATAACAGTGCGGCTTTGGATTTTGGTACGGCAATGTCTGCGATTAACCATACAATTACAATTGATCCGAGTGATGGTTCTCAAACCTCAAGTGATACCGGTCAAATTGTGGCAACAGGTGATCGTGACCACTTTACAGTTACCGTTCCTGCAAATATGACTTTAAACATTTCGTTGCCGGCGAATTTATCCCTCGGCACGGGGCTGAGCGTAACGAGTTTTACATCAAGTCCGGCAAGTTCGATTTCTGCAACGAAAACCGGACCAAATGACATTTATGTCGGCGGAACGTTGGCTGTTACACAAGGTGCTGCGACAGGTGATTATACACAGTCTTATACACTGACAATCAGCTACTAATTCGAATGTTTGTTCGAAAGCGCTTGGGGTTTAGCCTCAAGCGCTTTTTTTTTGTGGACCCCTTATCTGCGTCACTGCGTGCCTTGAGGGGTGACGGGGAAGGGTGGATGCCTGATCTCGCTTCGCTCGAGGCATGACGGAAAAAGAAAAATGCTCGAGGCATGATGGAAAAAGAATGCTCGAGGGGTGATAGGGGCTTAAATCTATACCTAAAGTTATATAACAAAAGATGTCTTTTTTTTGCCCTTTTTTTATGGTAGAATTAAAGAAAAAATATCAACAGATGAAACTGTTTTTAACTTTATTTTTACCAATTTTTGTGATAATATAAAAATATAAGTTTTTAGAAAAGGAGAAAGGTCATGAATAAATACATTCTTTTAAGCGCTACAGCTCTTGTCGCCGTTTTATCTTTTAACGCAAAAGCTGCCGACAGTGCAACAGGTACGGCTCAGGTTGAAGTTGTTCAAGCTATTGATATTCAACATACAGGTACGGCTTTGAACTTTGGTTCTGTTTATGCAAAAGACAATAACACCGTTACGATTTCACAAGCCGGTGCTAAAACGGGAGGTGACGGCTTCGGTTCAACATCTGCTGACCAGTTCACAATTACCGGCCCGAATGGCGGTAGCTGTACGGTTAACTTCCCGGCCAATGCAACAATGACTAAATCGGGTGGCGGTTCGCTTGTTGCAACTTTGAATCCGTCGCAAACCGGCGCAATTAGTTTAACCGGATCTCCTGTTGTTATCAATGTCGGTGGTTCTGTTCCGATTACGAGCTCAACAGCGACAGGTTCTTACAGCGGAACATATACTGTTACGATTGCTTACTAATTAAAATGTTTGTTTGAAAGCGCTTGGGGTTAGATCCAAGCGCTTTTTTTTGTGGATCCCTTATCTGCGTCACTGCGTGCCTTGAGGGGTGACAATGAGGTGATGGGAAAAGTGCAGATCACAAAAAGGTTAAAATAACGTAAAAAAAGCGGTGTAAAAATGTGGTTTTATGCTAAAATATATATGGACAAGGGGGAAAAACTTTTTTATACTTCGAGGCAAGTGGTATAATTTTTAATTGAATGATTGTCTATGAAACAGCTTTCAAGAGTCATTTTGTTTATTGCTGTGTGTCTTGTTGTGAAAGACGCATCGGCTAATACTCTTTATTGGGCTGAAGATCTTGATTTTGGAACAGTTGCTATTACAAATCCAACCCAGACGGCCAAGTTCTCCTTGAATGCAAATTCTCAAATTAGAACAGGAAGCACCTGGACCACTAATGCAACCGGGCGGGGGTATCATTCGGCGGCTACCGTCTTGATTCCAGATGAAACAATGAATTCAGTTTCAGTTAAGTCTGTGGCTAGCGGGACATTAACTTGTACTTCGGAATGTTCTTCAGGTGCCAAAAACATTACTTTTGACGGCCCGTATTCTACAGGTAGCAAAAAAGCCAATGCGGGTGTGGAAAATTTTTGGTATACCGGAATGAGGTTAAATATTCCTGCATCGGTTGGGACGGGTGTTTGGACGGGAACGACAACAATTGTTTTACGAAGATATGCAAGTGGCAGTTATGTTGATGTTGGTACGGTTACCGGAGTGCCTATTCGTGTTAAAATTTCCGGTTCGCTACCGCCAATTACGGTTGCAAAAACACAAGATTTGAATTTCGGAACGATTTCAACAACAAATGCGCATAATGTGACGATTAATCCGAACGGGTGCGCTATTTCAAGCACGGTGCCGAGCGGCCTGATTTCAACAGCTTCGGCAAAATGCGGTATTTTTACGATTAAAAACGAAGGTTCAAGTGCGCAAGCTTTAACAAGCGTGACTTTGCCTTCAAGCGTCACCCTTTCAGGCTCAAACGGGGGCTCTTTTTCGGTTGATGTTACAAGTTCGCCGAATGTGAGCACAATCAGTTCTGTCGGAGCCAATACGACACTTAGCGTTAACGTCGGCGGAACGCTACATGTTCTTGGGGGAGAGCCTGCCGGCACTTATACGGGAAATTATACCATTACTGTTAACTATTAAAAAAGGAAACGATATGATAAAAAAACTTTTGATACTATGCTCTGTTCTTCTTTATGCTGTTAAAGTTGAAGCAAATATTTCAATTTATCCTTACAGTGTCGATTTTGAGGCTAAGGGCCGCAAAAGAGTTCAGACCGTTAGGGTAATCAATACGTCGGATAAACCTCAGGTTTATCGCGTGAGCCTGGTTAACTTTAACCAGGGAAAAGACGGGAGACTGACCGAAGTTGAAACAGACGATGGTCCGTATGCCCGTAAATATTTGGTGTTTTCACCAAGACAGTTTCGCTTAGCTCCTCGTGAGGTTCAAACGATTAACGTTTCGCGCAGAGGTTTGAATGAACTTAAAGACGGGGAATATGTTTCTCACTTGAAAATTCAAGAGGTCAATTTGGGCGAACCTGCCAAAAAAGATGCTGATGATAATGAAACCGTTTCTATTTCGCTGACACCGCTTTTTGCCGTTACTATTCCGGTAACGATCGAAAAGGGCGATAATTTGGTCAGCAAAACAGAAGTTGTTTCTTATAAAAAAGTTGGCAATGATACACTTTCCGTTACCTTAAAACGCTTAGGCAATAAGTCTTCGCGTGTTAACGTTGTTGTTTTGAACGCAGGCGGCAAAGAAATCGGCCGTTTGGATTCAGTTAAAATTTATACCACTAATACTGAGACAACCGCTAACGTTAAGGTTGACGGAGATTTAACTGGAACAACATTAAAACTGGAAGATGCTCGGACAAAGAAAGAGATACACGCACAAAAGCTTAATATGTAAAACGCTTGTTTGGGCGAGCTTTGTCTTTGCTTTTACGGCAGCGGCATACGCCCAAGACTTTGAATACGGCGGCGACGGTCTTTTGATTTTGGAGCCGAATGTTCAAAGTTATACGTTAGAAGATTATGCCTATGTTTATGAAAAGAACGGGAAAGATTATATATCTTTGCCGCAATTGGCGTCTTATACCGGTTTTAAAACGGAAAAAGACGGCAATGTTTATCGTATTTCGTGGGCTCTGAAGCCGGAGAACGTTGCCATCGACTTGGCGAACAGAACGGTCGAGGCTGACGGGGTTAAGAGATCGCTCGAGCCGAACGAAGTTAAATATATTGATAATACCGTTTTCCTTTCAACAGAATTTTTGGAGCGCGTTTTCTCGATTAAGTCTGAAATAGATTATTTGAATATGTCGATGAAAATGGATGCGAACCAAGATTTTCCGACAACAATTAAAAAGAACTTAGAAAAGAACAGAGCAGGCGGTTTATACAGCTATGAACGAGACTCGTTTAAAGACTACAGTTTTGACAACAGATGGTTCGGAACGCCTGTCTTGGACGTTACGCTCGGTAAAGGTTGGAACCACAGCAGTAACGGTTCAACCACAAACAGCGATAATTATGCCTTGAACTTCGCGGGATTGGCCGCAGGGCTCGACGTTACCGCTTATTTGGCAGGCAGCTCATATAACGATCGAAAACCGACAGCACGCATTACGGGTAGCCGTGAGTTTTTGGAAGAGCCCGGTAACCCGATTCATTTAAAACGGTTGGAAGTCGGTGATGTGTCGGGCGTTAACAACTCGTATTTTACAGACACAAGTTATGGGCGCGGCATCAGCTTGAGCAGCTTTAAAGACCTTATTTTGTCGGCCGATAAAACAATCGACATTACGGGACCGTTGCAAGAAGGTTGGCAGGTTGAGCTTTATTGGAACGATCAATTGATGGGCTATCGTCAAAACGGAGTTGCCGGCAGATATAACTTTGAAAATCTGCCCGTTTCATACGGTTTGAACACATTTAAGCTTGTTTTCTACGGACCATACGGCGAAACAAAAACAGAATATAAGCGTTATTATTCGGGTACATCACCGGTTAAAAAAGGCGAATTCGGTTACACACTTGATGCTTTTCAGCCGGAAAGATATTTGATTGAAGATCACATGGATCTTGACGAAGAACGCAAAACATCAAAATCTGTTCTTGATATGACGGGTTATTACGGTTTGACGGATAATTTGACCTTAATGAGCGGATATACGCAAACACCGAATTATGAGAGAACAGATGTTCAAAACTTCGGAATGGCCGGTCTTCAATATGCAATCGACGGTTTGTCCGTTCAATATAACTTAGAGCGCAATTTAGATACGAACCGTATGGGACAACATTTAGAAGCACAAGGTGATGTTTATATCGGTACGCTCTTTGCGTCGGCAGATAATTATAACAAGATTCATTCGCCTGCTTCAGCACGTGGAAACGATTATATGAAAGATCAGTATGAGGCGCGCTTAAGCGGTTTGTTGCCCTATAATATGCCTTATTATGTCAGCTATCGTTTCGGAAGTTATGAAGAATCTCCGCAAAAATTTCATGATATTTCAACGCGAATTTCTAAGCAAGTTAGAAACGGGGTGAACTTGACACTCGAAAATACTTATTATCACACAACTCATGGCGGTGAAGACAGAGACGAGCTTCAATTCGGCGCCTATAAATGGTGGGGCAAGTTTTCATCTGAGGCGTGGATCAGCTACGATGTTAAGCCAAATCAGGAATTCAGAGAATTTCGTTTAAGAGGCGATTGGCGCGCAGGAAGAAGAACATACTTTACGGCAGAATATATACGCGATTTAAGACGCGATATGGATTCAATTTCGCTTTCTGCCGGTAAGGTTTTCAACTTCGGCGGTTTGACGTTAACGGTTCGGGCTGACAGAGATAAAAACATCAGCGCTTATCTGACCTATAACATCAGTTTTGCGAAAGAGCCGAACAAAGCTCATATATTTGCAACGGGTAATTCACGTTTCGGTGAGACGGGCAGCGTTTATGTGAACTTAAAAGATGAAAACGGCGAGCCGTTGGAAGGCGTCGGCTTGAACGCAAACGGTTTGGAAAAAGAAGTTTATACGGATGAAGAAGGCCATGCTTTGCTGCCTGATTTGCAGACTTATGAAAAAACGATTTTGATGGTTGATGAAGAAACGTTGCCGGATATTGCGCTTTATCCCGAAAAAGACGAACAGAAAATTGTTTTAAGACCCGGCACAATCAGAACTTTGGATATTCCGTTTGTTCATAAGGGCGGTGTTGAAGGAAAGCTTGAAAACACATATGACAGCATGATGTTCGGATATGAAGTGATTGCGTATGACGAAAACGGTGAGCAAGCGCTTTCGACCTTTACGGATACGGACGGATATTTTGTTTTGGAAGGCTTAAAATATGGAAAATACAGGTTATCTGTTGTTAAAGACGGTGAAACTTTAGGCGGTTTGAAAGAGGTTGTCGTTGATGATGTTTCAATCTATCTTGAAAAAGAAATTGATTTGAACGAACAGCCGAAAGAAGATGACTCTTATGATGCGGCGTTCTTTGATTTAGACGAGTTCTCAGACGATTATGAATATAAGCTCAGCGAAAAAAGAGCCGAAGAACTCGGGGTAGAAAGTGTTTCGGATGTTGAGCCGTCAGCAGATGAGGAAGATTTACAGCTCAAAGCGGCGGCAGAATTAGAACAGATGGAAATGGCCGAAGATGAGCAGGCAGAACCTCAGGAGTTTAACGTCAG
>DBVW01000013.1:46507-73422 GCA_002308495.1 Alphaproteobacteria bacterium UBA1254 | reverse complement strand
GTCCTACCATTAGACGATGAAGCAACGGCAAGAAGTTGAAAGCTGTATACGCTTTTTTTTATGCCTTGTCAAATATTTTTTAACATCTTCATTGTATTTATCAAAACAGAGCTCAATTTTAAGAAAGTGAAGAAAAATGGCAAAAAACGAAACTTCTTTTTGGAAAATGGTTTTAGGTTCTCAAAAAACGGATACAACATTGATAAAACAGCAAAAACAGACACCATCGTATGTAACGGTTGCACAAGACTTAAACAGCCCCGAACAACAGGTTTTTGAAGCGGCGGTTTATTATTTATGTGTTATGGCAAGCCAAAAGCCTGAATATCAAAAAGAAATTTCGGACATTTTAATGAGTCAGATGAAGAAAAACCAAAAACAAGCATCACGCGTGGCATATATTAAAAAAATGATGGAAGAATATGCGCTAAATGGAAAAATACACAACTAATAAGATAATATTTTATATATTAGCAATTTTTAATTGACTTTAAAATTTGAAGTGATACATTACCTTTCGTAACACACGGGCAGCCTATCAGCCTGAAGTTTTAATTTTAACGAAAGGAAGATATATATGTGCACTGGGACTGTGAAATGGTTTAATACCAAAAAGGGATACGGGTTTATTGAGCCCGAAAATGGCGGAAAAGATATTTTTGTTCATATCACAAAGCTTGAAGAAAAAGGGATTCGAAAGCTTGTTGACGGGCAAAAAGTCAGTTATGAGCCGTATGACGACCGAGGTCGAATTGCTGCCGGTGAAATAGAAATTTTGTAGTTCTCCTCCTTAAAAACAAACACCGCTTCTGACTAAAGTCATAGGCGGTTTTTTATTGACTTTTTTAAAAAAATGAGTTACAATAACAACCAGATAAATTGGAGCTTCAACGCTGCAAGAATTTAGGCTTTTAAAAAATGATTATGAAAGGCACTAGGATGAAAAAAGTTAAGGAAAACGGCAGAAGTATGGTCGAAATCCTCGGCGTCTTGGCTATTATCGGTGTGCTTTCGGTGGGTGGCTTGGCAGGCTATTCAAAAGCAATGAAAAAAAACAAACTCAATAAAACGGAAGATGAGATTGTGCAGATTATGACCAATCTGCGCACTTTGTTTGCAACTTCCGGCAATGTGTTTACATTTGGGGAAGAAGAGCTTGAAAATGCCATAAAAGCTGACGTTTTTCCAAAACATATGGTTGTCAGTTTAGAAAAACTTCAAAATCTTTATAAAGGCGAAGTGAAGCTGTCTGTTGTTAAAATAGACGGCATGTCAACGTTTAAGCTGACCTATGAGGGTTTGCCGAAAGATGCTGCTTTAACAATGGCAACAGTTCATTGGGGCGATGAAACAACCGGTATGCTTCATATCATTATCAATGAAGACAGATACGGATACTAAAGGAGATAAAAAATGAAAAAAAGTTTTGTATATGCAATTGTTTTGGCGACAAATATCTTGTTTTTTGCCGAGAAAGCGCCGGCTTTATATCACTGTATTGGTTGTGACATAAAATACAACGAGCATGAAGATGCTGTGATATATTATAGTTCTGGTATGGGAACAATTGTCAATACGTATGAATATGATGAAAATGGCAATCAAACATCAATTTATCAGGTAAGACACACAACAGAAGGGCTTCCGAATGGTTCTGAAAGGGTATATTATACTTATGATGCGCAAGGAAACAATATATCTGCAGTATCAACGAAATATACAGCGACAGGGGAAGTTGAAAGTACCTCTACGGAAATAACAGAATATGAGTATAATGAACAAGGAAAAGCTGTTCAAGGAGTAACTCGAAAATATAGTGGAGATGATTCAACAATTACAACGACATGGGCGTATACTTATGATGAAAATGGTAGAAAACAAACGGAAGAGAAAGCCGTTTATAACACTAGTGGGGCAAAAACAAGCTCTTATACAATAGGATATTCTTATGATGAGAATGGAAAGGTTAGTAAAGAAGAGAAGTATAACTACAACGCATCAGGTCAGCAGAGTTCGCGAACAGATACGAGTTATGAATACGACTCAAATGGTAATAAAACAACTAGAACTGTTGATAGTTATAATGCATCCAATGTTAAAACAAGTTCAACAGAATATGTATATAATGCGGATGGTAGCAAAGCATATTATGTATCAACAGAATATAATACTTCAGGCACAAAAAAGAGCGCAACACGATATGATTACAGTTATGATGAAAATCTTAATGTAACAAATAAAACTAAAACGACATATAATGCAAAAGGAGCTGTCACAGGTTCTACAGAATATACTTATGAATATGCTTCAGATGAACATTATTCAAGAACAACAACAACCTCTTTGAACGCAGCAGGTACGGTAACTGGTTCGACGGAATATCTTTATACATATGATGGAAATGATAGAAAAGCTTCATATAAATACACATCATATGATGCAAATGGCGACATCAAAAGTGGAACAGAAAATTTCTATACATACAATGAAGCTGGTTTGCTTGAATCTAATGTGACGGATACATATGGGGCTCTTGGTGTTAAAACAGAATCGAGAAGCAGAGATTATACCTATAATGAAAATGGTCAAACTCTTTCAGATATTACAACCAATTATAATGCAGAAGGAAACAGAACAGGAGCGTCGGGGTATTTACATGAATATGACGAAAATGGGCAGGAAAGGAAATACACAAACATCCATTACAATGCAGATGGAAATGTGACTTATTACGATGAATATAATTATGATGAAGAAGGTAATCAAACGACAGGGGTACATTCTTACACGTGGTATAGAAATGGCGTTCCGTATAAAACGGAAAACAGCGTATATAATGAAGATGATGATAATTACTATAAAATGTCGGAGGAAACGATTAGCTATTATACAACCGGCAAAATATATAGCTCAAAAGTAATACAGTACGATGAAAATGGAAAAAAGATAGGAACATCGACAACCTATTATGATTCTAAAGGAAACCTTTCAAGCATGTATGAATATGATTATGACGAAAACGGAAGAACGGCACAATATCGCTCAACAAACTCAAAAGGCGAAAAAACAGTTACGAACTATGAATATAACGAAAACGGTAAAACAACAAAAATTGATTCGACGACGTATGATAAAAACGGCAACACAAAAAGCTCGTATGAAACGGTTAATGAATATGATGAGTTCGGTCATAATACTTCTGAGGTAACGCAAAGATATGATGCAAACGGCAATTTAACCGAGGTAACCGATCGAAAAACGGAATACGACGAAAACGGAAATTACCTAAAAGAAACTTACGTCAAATCTGACGGTGACGGAAACGTAGACTATAAATCAGTTAATGAGCGTCATTATGATGAAGACGGCAGGAATTTGGGCGACGTTTGGACAGCCTATGATGGAGATGGGATCATTACCGATCAGGAACGCTATGAAAACCAATATGATGAAGACGGTAATCGAATAAGCTATAGCGAAACATACACAACATGGGACAATGGCAACCAAACGTATGAAGAAACATATTACTACGATTCTGACACAGACGAATTTTTAAGAAGAGAAGAAAAATCGTTTGGTTATTATCAAGACGGAACAAAGTCTTATGAAGATATTTGGACATACGACCCTGATGACAAGGTTTTAGGTCATGAAGAGCGCGACTTTAACGAGCAAGGTCTTAAAACATGGGAAACAATAGAAATGTTTGATGAAGACGGCAACTTGATCGGTTCTGTTGATACGGATTATTGGTATGACAACAATGGCAAGCTTTCGGGCGAAAATGCGCTGACATATACCTATAACCAAAAAGACGGTTGGAAAGAGATAGATCAAAAAGTAACAACCTATGTCGAAAACGGCAACAAGATCGTTTGGCAAAACGGTTCTGTGATCGGTGTATATGATGAAAGCGGCAACCGTATCGCTAAAACACAATATAGTGTTCAAGAAGCAAGCGAACTGCTTCGAGATACGCCGGATAACAGCATTACGTTCTACTTTAGATAATAATGCCGATAAAAAAAAGAGCCCTCGTTTGAGGGCTTCTTTTTATTTCTTTTTCTTTGCTGTTGTGCTCGCCGGAGCGGGTTTTAAGTTTTTGGTCATGTTTAAAAACTTGTCGGTGCGCGCTTTTTTGAGCTCTGCCGGTGTTAACTTCAAAAGCTCGGATAAATGTTTGCGCAAAGCGGCACGCAGACTGTCAAACACGGCTTTTTGGTGTCGATGAGCCCCGCCGATCGGTTCTTCAATGATTTCATCAATCACTTTAAGTTTTTTCAAATCTTGCGCCGTGAGTTTTAAAGCCTCTGTCGCTTCCTGGACTTTGTCGGCGGAGCGCCATAAAATAGAAGCGCATCCTTCCGGCGAAATCACCGAATAAATGGCATTTGAAAGCATCATCACAACATTTGCGGTGGCAATGGCAATGGCACCGCCCGACCCGCCTTCGCCGATAATGGTCGAGATAATGGGGGTTTTAACCTGAAAACATTTTTCAATGGACGAGGCAATGGCTTCGGCCTGACCGCGCTCTTCGGCATCAACCCCCGGATAAGCACCGGCCGTGTCAACAAACGTTAAAACCGGCAGATTAAGACGTGAGGCCAAATCCATCAAACGCTGGGCTTTTCGATAGCCTTCAGGTTTCGCCATACCGAAATTGTGTTCCATACGTGTGTCTAAATCGTGTCCTTTTTCCTGCCCCAAAACGACAACGGAAATTCCCTCAAATTTGCCGATTCCGCCAAGCATGGCATTATCATCGGCAAAACATCTGTCGCCGCAAAGAGGCACAAAATCTTCAATTAAAGCGTTAATAAAGTCAATCGTGTGCGGACGATTGGGGTGGCGCGCAATTTGCGTTTTCTGCCAAGGCGTTAAGTTTTGATAAGCCTCGGTGAGCAAGCGATTAAGCTTTGTCTTAAGACGCTTAACCTCTTTTTGAATATCAACATCTTCTTCTTTTGAAATTTGTTCGAGGTGTGCAATCTTTTCTTCAACCGTCACAATTTCGGCTTCAAAATCTAAGACAGCTTCGGGTGTTTCTTGAACCATTTTTCTTCTTTCAAAAATTTCACTTTAGCTTATTCATAGCACTTTTTTTAAAAAAGAACACAAATTATTTTAATAACTGTTGATTTTTTTTTGCAAACGATTGAAAAAAAAGACATTATCAGGTAATATTCCGCCATAATAAAATTGTTGCGTGTAAGGAGAATTTTGTTGTTGACGCTCTTGTTTTTTATTTCGTGTTTTTCATCGCTTGTGTGGTTAATTTATGCAGGGCTGTTTGTTCACAACCGTTTTGCCACGATTGATATTTCTTCCGTTGATGCTTATACACTCGCTCTTTATGCCGGCTTGGTGATTATTCCGGTATGGGTTGTTTTTCAGGTTTTCGGCTTTATCAATCAATATTTTAAAACAAAATCAACCGATAAAAAGTTAGAACAGCTCTTTACGCAAATGAAAAAAAATCAGGATTATACGGATTTGGTTGTGCGTGTAATGCTTGATGCCGAACATGAAATTAAAGACGGTTTTGTGGTCGGAAAATTTGATGTTTTTGTGGCGGATATGAACGAAATTTTGGCCGATATTGCCCAGCGTTCAAATGCGGCATCTTCCGTTAAATTAACGGAATTATGGTCAAGAGTGAAAAACGGTGAGCGTTGGAGCATTGCCAAGACGTTTATCGAAAGTGCAAAAGCACACAGCGATTTTGAAGCGTATTTGAAAGATAAGGTCTTGCGCGACAAGGTTTTCAGAGGAACAATTTTGGAGTTTTGCGCACGCTATCAAAATTTAACGAATATGCTTGAAAAACACGACAGAGACCGCGTGTTTATCACAATTTTGCAAACAGGCGTGATGGGCAAAGTTTATTCAATGCTTGCACCGATTGTGATGAATGTTGAAGAAGAAAAGCAGGAAACGCCGGAAGAACCTCAGGAAGAACAGCCTTATGATATTGCACCGTCAATTCAGGAAATGGAGGCGCCTGTTGAAGAAAAACCGGTTTCAATATTCAAAAGGTTAAATCCGTTTTCGTTTAGAAAAAAAGAAGAAGATGTTAAAGAAGAAGACGGACCGAGTGATGATGATGTTTTCTTTTCAACCTTAAAACAAAATATGTCGTCAGAGGATAATGAAAAAATTGAGCCTGTCTTAAGCCGGCCGCAAATCGAAGAGCAAGAACCCCGCTTTGAAAAAAGTTTTAATGATGTTCCTCAAGAAACAAAAGAATTTTCTGCTTCCGATATTAAAAATTATCAGGACAACAGCTTGAAAGCATTTTTAAACGAGCCGGTATCGAAAAAAGAGGAAGAAGAGCCCGGCGAAGATGATGACAATTTGGCATATCCTTTCGGCGGATGGACGGATGCGGGCAATAATTAAGGCCGAAATTTTTATCTTTGTTTTTTGCTTGAGCTGTTTTTCTTTAAATGTGAAAGCAGCCGAAAATAAAATTGCGCTTTACGGCAAAGCAAAATACGAAACGGGTTTTACATCTTTTGACTATGTGAATGAAAATGCGCCGAAAGGCGGAAGGCTTGTTTTGCCCGAATACGGCGGGTTTGATAATTTTAATCCGTTTATTTTTAAAGGCTCGGCTTCAGGCACGGTTGCCGATTTGATATGGGACAGTTTGGGCTATACGCCGACGGATGATATAACGGTAGCATATCCTTTGATCGCAAAAGAATTTGAAATAAATAAAGACTATGTCGGCTTCATTTTAGATAAGCGCGCGAGGTTTGCCGACGGGTCTGAAATTTTGGCAGATGATGTGATTTTCAGTTTTAATGCTTTAATTAAAGACGGCGCGCCGATTTACAGAGTTTATTATGCAGATGTTGACCGTGTTGAAAAAATAAATGATCGTCATGTGCGCTTTTATTTTAAAGAAAATTCGCAAAACAAAGAGCTTCCGCTGATTTTAACCCAATTTAAAATCATGCCGAAAAAAGATTGGGAAAATCGCGATTTTGCAAAACCGAGTCTGCAGATTCCGCTGGGGTCCGGCCCTTATAAAATCAAAAATTTTGAAGCCGGAAAATATATCATTTTGGAGCGCGATAAAAACTATTGGGCAAAAGATCTGCCGACACGCAGAGGTTTTTACAATTTTGATGAAATCCGTATTGATTATTATCAGGACACAACCGTTACGCTTCAGGCGCTTTTCGCGGGCAATATTGATATGCGCGAAGAATATATCGCAAAAATTTGGGCGACAAGCTATGACAACGATTTGATTAAATCGGGTAAGGTCATCAAAAAAGCTTTTGAACATCAAAATCCGGCTGTGTTGCAACATTTTGCAATCAATTTAAGAAAAGAAAAATTTCAAGACAAGCACGTGCGTCGTGCGCTTGATTTGGCTTTTAACTTTGATTGGGCAAACGAAAAATTATTTTATAAAACCTATAAAAGATTGCACAGTTATTTTACAAATACATCTTTTGAGGCGACGGGTTTGCCCTCGGATAAAGAAAAAAAGATTTTAGAAAAATATAAAGACGTTTTAGATGAAAGTGTTTTTAATACGCCGTTTTCACTGCCCGATAATTCGACGCCTCAAAAATTAAGAGAAAATTTGAAAGAAGCCGTCCGCCTTTTTAAAACAGCGGGTTATGAAATAAAAGACGGGAAAATGACAAACATGAAAACCGGCGAGCCGTTTGAATTTGAAGTGTTAAGCAACTCGGCGAACGGATCGACGTTTACGCGTGTAATGCTTCCGTTTATTGAAAATTTAAGGAAAATAGGAATTAAGGCAACATTTCGAAATTTAGAGGTGAACATTTTTAAAAACCGTATGGATCATTTTGATTTTGATATGGCAATTATGTCTTACCGCATCAGCGCAATGCCCGGAAACGAACTGAAAGAATTCTACGGAAGTAATGCCGCAAATGTTAACGGCAGTTATAATATTATGGGCATTCAAAACAAAGTGGTTGATGAATTGATTGATGAAATTATCAAAGCCGATTCGAAAGATGATTATGAGGCATATCTGAAAGCATTGGACAGAGTATTGCTAAATGAATATTATTTAATTTTTCAGTGGTATTCTCCCTATAACCGCATCGGATATTGGAATAAATTCGGTATTCCTCAAACAGATGTTAAAGTGGGCTTTCAACCGTTGACCTGGTGGGCAAAGGAGTAAAAAATGAGAAATTATATTATTAAACGTTTGCTTCTTATTCCATTGACACTTCTTGGTATTTTGGCAGTTAATTTTGCAATTATTCAATTATCGCCCGGCGGTCCGGTTGAATATGTTTTGGCAAAATATCAGGGAATGAACACGGACAGCAAAGCCCAATTTACATCAACGGCACCCGCTCAAAACACATCACAGACAAATAAATATCAGGGCTCGCAAGGTGTGCCGGAAGATTTAATCGAAGAATTAAATAAACAATTCGGGTTTGACAAGCCTTGGTATGAACGGTTTGTGAAAATGGTAAAAGACTATGCCTCTTTTGATTTCGGCAAAAGCTATTATAAAGATAAAACGGTTCTTGAACTGATATTGGAGCGTATGCCCGTTTCCGTTTCTTTAGGGCTTTGGTCAACGCTGATTATTTATCTGATTTCAATTCCGCTCGGTATTAAAAAGGCGCTCTACGACGGAAGCCGATTTGATGTTTTTTCAACAATAAGCATTATCATAGGTTCGGCGATTCCCGTTTTTCTTTTTGCCGTGTTCTTGATTGTGTTTTTTGCAGGCGGAACTTATCTTCAATGGTTTCCGTTAAGGGGATTAACATCGGATAATTTTGAAACGCTTTCAATGATCGGAAAAATCAAAGATTATTTTTGGCATATTGCTTTGCCTGTTTTTTCAATTGTGATCGGAGGCTTTGCAGGGCTGACGATGTTAACCAAAAATTCGTTTATAGATGAGATAAGCAAGCAATATATTTTAACGGCCAGAGCCAAGGGTTTATCCGAAAAAGATATTTTATATAAGCACGTTTTCAGAAATGCAATGTTGATTGTGATTGCAGGTTTTCCCTCACTTTTGATTAAAATGCTGTTTACGGGCTCTGTGTTGATTGAAGTTGTTTTCTCGTTAAACGGTTTGGGTTTGCTCGGTTATGAGGCAATTATGACGCGCGATTATCCGGTTATTTTCGGAACGCTTTATATCTTCGCGCTGTTAGGTCTTGTTTTAAAACTTATCAGCGACATCACTTATTGTTTGGTCGACCCGCGAATTAATTTTGATAAAATTTAAAGACGTTCAATCTCTCGGGCGGCGTCAACGGCAGCATTCAAAGAAGATGTCGGTTTAAATTTCAAATATCTTGCATCAAGCGGTGCGGCATAATGGTTTTCATAAAGCGCATGAATAAAACGATAATGTTTTTTTGTCAGCCAGCTTTGTCCTTCAAAAACAAAAACGGGTTTGTTTGTGCCGCAGGCCTCGGAAGCCATTGAAACGGAATCTCCCGTTACGATAATGTTATCCGCACAGGCTAAATATCCTAAATAAGGATTCTCGGCTTGATCGCCCCACAAAAACGTGTGCGAAGGAATATCTTTAAGCATATCCATAATGAGCTTTTGCGCTTCGGCACCGGTTCTGCGTGAAGTGGTGATCAAAACGGAGCCGCCCATCTTTTTCTTAAAATCGACAATTTTAGAAGCAAGATTTTTGGCGTTTTCAAGCGTGAAAGGTCTGTCTTTGATAGCTCCGCCGATAACGACAGCCGTCAACGGTTTAGGCAGATTTTTGAAAACATCGGCCCATTTTTCTTTAGCTTCATTCAAAACTTCGGGTGTAACGCGATGCGGTGCACCGATGAGATATCTGAAAGATTGATGAAAAGGTTTATCCTTATCGTGTTCCGGCAATAAGACAAGCGAAAATTCACTCAAACCTGTCTCGCCCGGGTGCATGATTTGTATTAATTTGGTGTCAGGGTTTTGCTTTTTGATATAACGTGCCACGGGAACGGTCCGTCTGCTGATGGAAAGAACCATGTCGGGCCACGGAGCAATAAAATCTTTTTTAGAAGCTCCCGTCAAACCGAGAAGCGTTTTTCCGCGCACAAAATTAGGAAGCCCCGAAAGTTTTGTATAATCGAGCTTTTTTTCGATTACGTCGAAATGTTCATGATTAAGGTGCCCGGCAATACCACGCGCTTGACCGACACTGCCCATACGATTATCTATCAAAATCCACAAAACTTTTTTCATGACGCGTCTCCGGTTTTCAAATTTTGTTACAGTTTATTACAAACTTTTGCAATATGCAAGAAAATTATGAAGCAAAGAATAAATTTTAAACTTTGATTTTGAAAAATGAAAAAATATAATAATAAAAAATAAATCAGGGAGGCAAAAAATGAAATACATCTTAGCTATGTCGGCGTTTTTGTTTATGTTTGGTATGCCGACACAAAGTCAGGCATATTCGTCTTTGGAACAGGAAGCGATGTATATAGCAACCTTAAAAGCGGTTTTGGATTATAAAATGGAAGATGAAAAAAACCTTAAAAGACTGGAAAGATTGCGCAGTGACAGAAGGTTCAATCAAAAACTCGAAAAAATGCTCGGAGAGTTAAACAACAAAAAAGTAAAGTTCGGCAAAAATAAAAAAGTTTATGACATACTCGTAAAAGCGGGCAAAGATATTTATAATACGTTGGATTAATAATTTATTTAACTGTCATGCGCTAAATTAAAACAAGAAAAAACTTATTTCACAGAAGAGTAAAGACCATGAAAAAAGCAATATTGATTTTACCGTTGGTGTTATTGGCAACAGCATGTGCTCACCGAGATGATGCTCAGATACAAGTTAAAGAAGAAGACTATATATCGGCGGAAACGATGAGCAGATACCGTGAAAATATTGTCGAAAAACGTCGCGGCCCGTCTTATGTTTCATACGAATATAAAGATGTTCGCATAGATGAAATAACACCGCTTGCCGTGAATTATTGCAAACAAAAAAACGCAAAAAATACGGCACATCTGAGGGAAATCATTATGAGAGAAAATCATTTAAGATTGGCAACGTTTGATTGCGTGCCCTTGCAATAGAAAAATAAATTTCCTATATAAACCTTTAACGATAGTTTATTTTTAAAGGCTTTGATGAAATGAAAGATTTGTATGATATTTTAGGCGTTTCAAAATCCGCAAGCGATTCCGAAATAAAATCGGCTTATCGAAAATTGGCGCGCAAATATCATCCGGACTTAAATAAAGATGATAAAAGTGCGGCAGAAAAATTTAAAGAAGTCAACGGCGCTTATGAAATTTTAGGCGATAAAGAAAAACGTAAAAAATATGATGCGGGAGAAATAGACCAAGACGGAAAACCGACGGGATTCGGTGCTGGATTTTCGGGCTCCGGAAATCCGTTCGGCGATGGCTCTTATCAAACATATAGCTCGTCAAGTTCGCCTTTCGGAAACGGCGGATTCGATTTTTCATCAATCTTCGGCGATGATATTATGAGCGCGTTTTCAAAAGCAGGCAGCAGGCGAGGGGGCGCGCGGACAAGGTCAAATCCGTTCGGCGCCGAAATGCAGAAAGGACAAGATATTTCCTATACATTGGATGTTAATTTTTTGGATGTGGCGAAAGGCGCCGAAAAAAAAGTCAATATTAACGGCAAAACATTGAGTGTTAAAATTCCGGCAGGCTTTGAAGACGGGCAAACATTGCGTCTGAAAAATATGGGCCAGCCGAGTCCGTATGGCGGAGAAAACGGAGATGTGCTGATTATGGTCCACGTGTTGCCGCATCCTTATTTTAAGCTTGAGGGCTTGAACGTTTTGCTTGATTTGCCGATTTCTTTTAAAGAAGCTGTTTTAGGGGCAAAAATAACGGTGCCGACTTTAACCGGAAAAGTTAAAATAACCGTGCCGCCTTATTCATCGAGCGGGGAAAAGCTGCGTTTGAAAGGAAAAGGGGTGAATGCCAAAAATCAAACAGGCGACGAAATTATAACCTTAAAAATCATGGCACCCGCAGAGCACAATAAAATTTTAGAACAAGTCTTAAGTGAAATGGGCGATGTGCCGCAAAGGAACTTTTAATGAAGCTGGAAAGTCTGATAGATTTTGAGTGGTATAATGAACCTGAAAACGTTGTTTTTTTAGACCACGAAATGAAAATTGTGGCCAGGTCTCAAACAGATTTTTGGCAGTCATTACATCATCAGATAAAAAAAGATAATGCGCACTTTTTTTATAAAAAATCTTCGGGCAATTTTTCGATTGTGATCAAATGGCGTTTTGACAAGGCTGAAAATTTTAATCAATGTGGGATTATGGTGCGACTTGATGAACGTAATTGGTTTAAGGCATCAATCCTGTCAAAAGACGAAAACAATCCTGAAATAGGAACGTGTCTGACCGTTTCGGGCTATTCCGACTGGGCGGGAACACCTTTAAGCGCGGTGCCGCATGAAATTTTCTATAAATTGGAAAAGAAGGGGGAAGACTTTATTTGTTCTTATTCGTTGGACGGCGAAAAATATATAAGGCTGCGCCAATTTTATCTGAAGAGTTTGGATGAAAAAATAAAAGTCGGTGCATACATCGCCGCGCCTCAAAAAAAGATGTTCGAAGCCGTTTTGGACGATGTTGAAATAAAGTTGAAATAAATCAAAAAACGCTTGCATTTCTAAAAATTGAGATATACCTTCTTCAAGGTATGTAAAATATTTTCGGATAAAATAACTTGAAGAGAACCAGGCAGGAAGCTCAAGAAACGAAAAAGGCGATTTTAAAATCGGCTTTGGATACGTTTTATCAAAAAGGCTATTCTAAAACAACGTTTGAAGAAATTGCATCACGCATCGGTTTAACGAAAGGCGCGGTTTATTGGTATTTTAAAAACAAACCGGATTTGCTCGCGGCATTAATTAATCAATATCTTGATGCAAAAAAAGAATATCTTGAAGAAAAGGTGCCCGCATTAAATCATTTTAAAGATATTCGAGATTATTTTCTCTATACGGCAGATTTCATCTTAAAAAGCGAAAATAATATGAAACTGGCATTTTTTCTGTCGCTTCAAATGGAATGGTCGGAAACGATTATTACCAAAGTTTTGGAAGAGATGGGACAAAATAAAAAATATTTTTTTGAATATATGAAGAGCAGCTTAAGTCAAATGCAAAAAAACGGAGAAATAAAAGACGAAATTGATGCGGACACGCTGTCTTCTTTGATTATTAATTTATGGACGGGACATCTTGAAGCCTATTTCAGCAAAAGATGTTCGATAGATTTAAGAACGATGGTTGAAAAAAGTTTTGATTTGTTATTAAACGGTTTAAAAAGAAAGGATCAATAATGTTACTGACAAAGCCTCACAAGAGCATAATTTTAAAACGTTTGGGTTTTATACTTTTATGCGTCGGATTCGGTTGGTATTTAAAAGGAAAATTAACGCCTCAGATGGGTATGGCAGGTTTTGGCGGCGGCACGCCGTATGTTTTGGTTGAAGAGCTTGAGCTGCAATCAGCCGGTAAAGAAAAAAGCCATATCGCGCATGTCGAGGCCATTAACAGCGTTAACTTACAGCCTAAAGTGAACGGAACGGTCGGAGATGTTCATTTTACCGAAGGAAGCTTTGTCAATGAAGGAGATATTTTATTTACGATTGAAGCCTCAAGCTTTAAGGCAACGCTTGATTTAAGAAAGGCTGAGCTTGCAAAAGCTAAAGCGAGTTTAACGGAAGCCGAGCGTAATTATAATCGTCAAATTAAATTAAGCAAACAAAACATCGCTTCAAAAGCAACGTTTGATGCTGCCGAAAGTGCGTTTTTGCAGGCTAAAGCGAGTGTGGCACAGGCCGAAGCAAATCTGGAATTGGCACAAATCAGTTATGATGACACATTCAGTCGCGCGCCGATCAGCGGCTATATCGGAAAAGCGCTTGTTACAAAAGGAAACCGCGTTGTTGCCTCAACGCAAACTTTGGCAAGAATTGTTCAGCTCAATCCGATCAGAATTGCATTCACATTGACAGATAAAGAATTTTTGCAATTCAAAAGAAAATATGACGGTGAGGAAAAAGAAGGTGTCAAAGCGCGCATTACAACACCTGACGGCAAAACGGTCGTTAAAGAATTTAAATCAAGTTTTGTAGATAATGAAGTCAGCACAAATACGGCAACCGTTGCCATTTACGGCGATTTTGAAAACAATGATGAAATGCTCCTTCCCGGAAGCTATGTTCAAATTGCCTTAATTTTGGATGATGAAAAAAAGTTGCTCATTCCGCAAGCGGCCTTGGCTCAAGATGAAAACGGTTTTTATACTTTTATCGTCAACGAAGACAATGTGGCTGAAGAACGGCGTTTGGCTTTAGGTGATGTTATCGGAGATCGACAGATTGTCAAATTAGGTTTGAAACCGGGCGACAAAGTTGTGATTAAAGGCATACAAAAAATAAAACATGGTCAAAAAGTAGAAGCTGCGTTGGTCAGTACAGATTCGCAAATGTAGAAAAAGGAAAAAATATATTATGTTTTCAAAGTTTTTTATTGAGCGTCCCCGTTTTGCAATCGTGATTGCAATTGTTATGGCTCTTGCGGGTTTAATTGCGGTTTTTTCATTGCCGATTTCGCTTTATCCGCAAATTACGCCGCCGGAGGTAAATGTGTCGGCAAACTATATCGGTGCATCGGCCGAAGTTGTGGCCAATACGATAGGTATTCCGATTGAGCAGGAAGTCAACGGGGTTGAAAATATGTTATATATGAGCTCATCCTCGTCTAACGCGGGCAGTTATCGTTTGTCTGTCAGCTTTGATGTCGGCACGGATCCGGATATGGCTCAAGTTAAGGTTCAAAACCGCGTTCAACAGGCAATGAGTAAATTGCCGGCGGAAGTTCAGCAATACGGAATTTCCGTTAAGCGCCGTTCATCAGATATTTTGGGCTTTTTGGTTGTGCATTCGCCGAACGGCACACATGACAGGCAGTTTTTAAGTAACTATGTCGAAAACAACGTTAAAAATAACTTGGCACGTTTATATGGCGTGGGCGAAGTAAGTGTTTACGCATCGCCTCTTTCAATGCGTGTTTGGCTTGATGCAGATAAAATAGCGGCTTTAAATATTCCGGTTTCGGCAGTCAGAAGCGCCATTGCAAGCCAAAACTTTCAACCGTCGTTAGGTTCGGTCGGCTCAATGCCGGGTGATGATGGTCAGCAAATGATTTATACGCTCGAAACGAAAGGACGTTTAAACGAGGCCAAAGATTTTGAAAACATTATTGTGCGTACGGAAGAAGACGGAGGGTTAATTCGCTTAAAAGATATTGCCAAGGTTGAAATCGGTTATGAGCATTATTCTTTCAAATCGGAAGTTGACGGAGCCAATTCTATTTCAATCGGGCTGAACACGCTTTCGGGTGCAAATGCGATTAATGCGATGAAAGCAGTCAGAGCCGAGCTTAAAAGATTGTCTCAGTTTTATCCCGAAGATTTTACGATAGAAGTTTTCTTTGATGCCACCGACTATATTAAAGCATCAATTGAAGAAGTTGTGATTACGCTTCTTCTGACTTTTGTGCTTGTGGTTTTTGTTTGTTATATCTTTTTGCAGGATTGGCGCTCGACCTTGGTTCCGTCGATTACAATTCCGGTATCGTTGCTTGCAACGTTTGCGGTAATGTTGGCGCTCGGTTACAGCTTAAATATTTTAACATTGTTCGGCTTGGTGCTTGCAATCGGATTGGTGGTAGATGATGCGATTGTGGTGGTTGAGCGCGTATTAACGTTAATGGATCAAGAAAAACTTTCGCCGAAAGAAGCAGCCGTTAAAGCGATGGAACAAGTGTCTTCGGCAATTGTTGCAACGACGCTTGTTCTGCTTGCGATTTTCGTGCCGATTGCATTTATCGGCGGTATTACCGGTAAAATTTATCAGCAATTTGCCATTGCGATTTCGTTTGCCGTAACGTTTTCATCGGTTAACGCTTTGACATTATCTCCGGCGCTGTGCGCAACAATTTTACGTCCGCTGAAACCGGCGACATACGGTCCGCTCTTATGGTTTAACAAACTCGTTGATAAAAGCCGTAACAAATATTTGGCGATTGTCGGCTATGTCGCGCGCAAGGTCAGTGTTATCGGTCTTATTTTAGGACTTTTATTTGCGATGAATTTACTCTTCTTTAAGTTAAGCCATACAAGCTTTATTCCGCCGGAAGACCAAGGTGTTATTTTAGCAAACGTTCAATTGCCCGAAGGAGCGACACAACCCCGAACGGACAAAGTCATGCACGAAATTATTCCGATTATGAAACAAGAAAAAAGCGTGGATTCGGTGATGGATATTATCGGATTTTCGATGCTTTCCGGACAGGGTGAAAACGTCGGTATGGGTGTTATTCACTTAAAGCCGTGGAATAAACGTAAGAAAAAAAGTGAATATTCAACAAATATTTTAAACCGAATTAAAGCGCGTTTAGCTTCGGTTCCCGAGGCGGATATTAACCTGTTCGAATTTCCGGCAATTCCGGGCTTGGGCGCGACAGGCGGCATGGATTTCAGGCTCCAATCTCTCTATTCATCTGATCCGAAAGCTTTGGAAACAGTTGTTAAAAGTTTTGTCGGGCGAGTTAATATGTTACCTGAAATAATGTATGCATATTCAACTTATACCGCCGCCACCCCACATGCCCACATCGAAATAGATAAAGAAAAAGCAGAGGTTATGAAAGTTTCGATTTCATCTATTTATTCTGTTCTGCAAAACTATTTAGGTTCGGGTTATGTTAACGATATTAACATCGGCACGCAGGTCAACAAGGTAATGATTCAGGCCGATTGGGATTATCGAAAAGATATTGAAAGTATCAAAAAGCTTTATGTTCCGAGCAACAACGGAAACATGGTTCCGCTGGGAAGCTTGATTACGGTTGAGATGATTCAGGCACCGCGCAGTTTGGATCGTTACAATCAGTTTCCGGCGGCGACCATCACGGCAATGACCAAACCCGGTGTATCAAGCGGTCAGGCGATGGAAGCGATGGAAAAATTGGCCGAAAAAGCATTGCCGAGCGGTTACAGCTATGAGTGGTCAACAATGAGCTATCAAGAAAAGAAAAACAGCGGGCAGGTCGGCCTTTTAATTGCTTTGGCCGTCTTGTTCGGCTATCTGTTTTTGGTAGCCCAATACGAGAGTTGGATGTTGCCTGTTTCGGTTTTAAGTTCGGTATTGGTAGCTATGCTCGGCGCATTTTTCGGTGTTTTAATTTCAGGCTTATCACTGAGTATTTATGCCCAATTAGGTCTGATATTGCTTGTCGGTTTGGCTTCTAAAAATGCAATTTTAATTGTCGAATTTGCACGTGATGAACGAGCCAAAGGTTTATCAATTGATAAAGCGGCAACAATTGCGACAAAAGAACGTTTCAGAGCCGTTTTGATGACCGCGTTTACGTTTATTTTAGGCGTTTTCCCGTTAATCGTGGCGTCAGGTGCAGGTGCTTCAAGCCGTGTGGCAATCGGTGTGCCGGTTTTCTATGGAATGCTTATCGGAACAGCCGGCGGCCTGATTGTTATTCCGCTTTTGTATGTTTTGTTCCAGACAATAACGGAAAGACACACAAAGAAATAAATAAAAAAAAAGAGGCTTGAAAAAAAGCCTCTTTTTCTATCGCCTTAATAGCTTCTGGCATAAATCACATCAAGTGTTGCGTCTTCACCGGTAAGCAAACATTTGCCTTTCGTGCCGCTTTGGTCAAAGGGCAGACAGCGGATGGTAATTTTCATCTCTTTTAAGATTTCTTCCGTTTCCGCTTTGCCGTTCCACTTGCCGCGAACAAAAGCCACTTTCCCTTGTTTGCCGTCTTCAATCCACTCATTTTGGTTTGAAAAATAAGCTTTGAACTCTTCAGGTGTTTTAATATCTTCCCTGATATTTAAGTCCATACGCTTTTTGGCGCGATTAAATAATTCTTGTTGAATCTTTTCGAGTCTCTTGGCAACAGAATTGATAAATTCTTCTTTTGAAATGATTTCTTTTTCACCGATTGTCAAACGTTCTTTGACCATCAATCCGCCGTTTTCGACATCACGAGGACCGATTTCGCAAACAATCGGCGCACCTTTTCTGGTCCACTCCCAAAACTTATCAACGCTTTGCTTGTTGCGTTTATCGATTTTGACACGGATTTTTTCACCAAACGGCATTTGCTTTTTAAGCTCTATCGCCATTTCGTTGATATAAGCCATTACCTTTTCTTCGTCCTCGGCCTTTTTAATCACCGGAACCAAAATCACCTGATACGGTGCAATCCTCGGCGGAACAACCATACCTTCATCATCGGCGTGTGTCATAATGACCCCGCCGATTAAACGTGTTGATACCCCCCAAGATGTTGTATAAGCAAACTCAGGTTTGTTTTCTTTATTGATAAAACTGATGTTTGCAGACTTTGCAAAATTTTGCCCCAAAAAGTGAGATGTGCCGGCTTGCAAGGCTTTGCCGTCCTGCATCATTGCTTCAATGCAATAGGTATCAACTGCGCCCGGAAATTTATCATATTCCGGCTTAACACCTTGTATGACAGGCATCGCTAAAAATTCTTCACTTGTTTTGCGATAAACTTCTAACATACGCTTTGTCTCTTCTTCAGCTTCTTTGGCAGATGAATGTGCCGTGTGCCCTTCCTGCCATAAAAATTCGCGTGTTCGCAAAAACAAACGCGGACGCATTTCCCATCTGACAACATTTGCCCATTGATTAATAAGAACCGGCAAATCACGATAAGATTTAACCCACTTTGAAAAAGAGTCGGCAATAATTGTTTCACTTGTCGGACGAACGATTAACGGCTCTTCAAGCTCACCGGCAGGTTGTAATGTGCCGTCGACTTGAGCCAATTTCGAAT
This sequence comes from Alphaproteobacteria bacterium UBA1254, assembly GCA_002308495.1. Taxonomy (GTDB): domain Bacteria; phylum Pseudomonadota; class Alphaproteobacteria; order RF32; family CAG-239; genus UBA1254. The sequence goes on along the minus strand of DBVW01000013.1, from coordinate 54,524 downwards.
GAGTAACGACAGCCATTTCTTTGGCAAAACCTTCGACATGCTCTGCTTCTTTTCTGAAAAACGAAATCGGAATAAACATTGGAAAATAAGCATTTTCATGATCTGTTTCTCTGAATTCGACATCCATCAAATCGCGAATTCTTTCCCATATTCCATAGCCCCAAGGTTTAATAACCATACACCCCGGAGAAACGGAATTTTCAGCCATATCTGCTTCTGCAACAACGCATTGATACCATGCCGGATAATTTTCAATTCTTTTCGTTTTCAGTGTCATATTTTTATTCCTCTTTTTAAGCGCGAAGTTCGCCGCCTGTATTTTTATTTACATTAACAATTACTTTGTTCATCAAGTTTTCAATATCTTTATCGGTAAATGTCTGTTCTTTTGGTTGAAAAACAACCGAAATCGCCACAGACTTTTTGTTTTCAGGCAAATTGTCGCCTTCATAAAGGTCAAACAAGCGAACATCCGTGATATAATTTCTGTCGGCATTTTTCGCCGCCGCCATAAGATTTGCTGCGGTGACGTTTGCATCAACAACAAAAGCCAGGTCTTTAACGACGGGTTGAAAAGCCGAAAGTTCAAGTTTCTTTTTAGATTTATCGGCGCTGTTTCTCGGCAGAGGAATATTGTCAATATAAACCTCAAAAGCTTGAGCGCGAGTTTTTAAACCGAACTTTTTAATCACATTCGGATGCAGTTCTCCGAAATAAGCCAAAACATTTTTACCCAAACGAATTGTGCCGCTGCGTCCGGGATGATAATAAGCCGGTGCATCGGTTGTAATTTGAGGGTTTTCAAAAGGTCCCTTGCATGCACCGATGACAGCCAAAGCATCAGCCTTAACATCAAACAAATCAAAAGATCTGCTGGTTTTGTTCCAATCTTTATCGGAAGTCAAACCTGCTCTGACACCTGCCGCCACGGTTAATTGCTCTTTAGGGTGGCGTCCGTAAAATTCAGGACCGATTTCAAACAGAGAAAGATTTGAATAACCTCTGGAAATGTTGTTTTTGGCAGCAATTAAAAGGTTTGGCAAAATAGAAGGACGCATTTCGTTTAATTCTGCCGAAATCGGATTGGCAAGCAAAACGGTATCCTGCTGGTTGGGTTTATGAAAAACGTCGGCCAGTTTTGAATCTGTAAAGCTCCATGTAACCGTTTCATACATGCCGCGTTCCGCAAGCTCGTGTTTTGCCGTAACAATTCTTTGCTGAGCCGGACTTAATGTTTGAGTCGGGAGCTGGTTATACGGCAAACTCAAAGCTTCTATTTTATCAAGACCGATCATGCGGATAATTTCTTCAATTAAATCTTGTTCACATTCAATATCACCGCGCCAAGAGGGTGAAACAGCTTTAATTTTGTCGCCTTCAACAGACGTTTTAAAACCGAGACTGTTTAAAATTTCAATAATTTTTTGTTCTTCTACTTCAATGCCGGCAAAAGTTTTCATTCTTGACGGGCGAATATAAGCAACTTGATCGGGCGTGTTTTCATCGCCTTCAACCATAATATCCGAGGCCTCTCCGCCGCAAATTTCCAAAATAAGCGAAGTCGCATAATCAGAACCTAAAACATTTGATTTCGGATCGACCCAACGTTCATAACGATAACGGGAATCAGATTCAATGCCGAATTTACGCCCCGTTCGTGCAATACAGGCAGGCTTAAACAAAGCGCATTCTAAGAAAACATTTTTGGTGTTTTCCGAGCAACCTTTTTGAAGACCGCCCATAATACCGCCCAAACATTCGATACCTTCATCATCGCAAATGCCAAGCGATAAATCGTCCAAATCATATTCTTTTTCATCTAAAGCGACAAAGTGCTCTTTATCATGACACATTCTGACTTGAATGTCGCCTTTAATTGTATCCGCATCAAAAACATGCAACGGGCGCGCCAAATCATAGTTGATATAGTTTGTAATATCAACAAGCGGTGAAATAGATCTTAAACCGATTGCCGTTAAACGATCTCTCATCCATTTCGGTGTTTGGCGGGTGTTGTCAACATTTTTGATATATCTGCCGACATAGGTCGGGCACTCGTTTTTGCAGTTAACTTTAACTTTAATCGGGCTTTCGAAAGTGCCTTTGATTTTCTTAATTTCAAGCGGTTTTAATGTTCCGAGACCGGCAGCGGCCAAATCACGTGCAACACCTCTGACGCCCAAACATTCTGCTCTGTTCGGCGTAATGGATATTTCAATGACCGGATCAATATTTAAAACATCAGCCGCATCAACCCCGACAGGTGTATCGGAAGGCAGTTCAATAATGCCGCTGTGATCTTCGCCGATGCAAAGCTCTTTTTCGGAACACATCATCCCGAAACTTTCAACACCTCTGATTTTGCCGACTTTCAGGATTTCATTGTAGCAGGGGATATTTGTTCCGACCGGTGCAAAAATGCCTATCATGCCTTCTTTCACATTCGGTGCGCCGCAAACAACCTGCAATTTTTCTTTTCCCGTATCGACATCCATTAAATGAAGGTGGTCAGAATCCGGATGCATCCGCACATTTTGAGCCTTTGCTGTGATAAAACCTTTCAGATTTTCGGCAGGATTATAAACTTCTTCAACTTCCAAACCGATTCTTGTAAGTGTTTCGACAATCGTACTTAAGTCGGCGGTTGTTTCTAAGTGTTCTTTTAACCAAGAAAGTGTTAATTTCATCGTGTTTGTCCTCCGTTACCCGATAAGCCGCCGGTCATTGATGAAAAATCAAGTGGGGCAAAGCCATAGTTTTTAAGCCATCTGACATCTGATTCGAAAAAGGTGCGCAAATCAGGAATACCATATTTAAGCATGGCAAGTCTGTCTATTCCGAGACCGAATGCAAAACCCTGATATTCATCAGGATCAATGCCGCCGGCTCTTAAAACATTCGGATGAACCATGCCGCAACCCAAGATTTCAAGCCAGTCGTTACCCGCACCGACTTTAAGTTCCGTTTTTGTTTTTAAACATCCGATATCCATTTCTGCCGACGGTTCCGTAAACGGAAAATACGACGGACGATAACGAACCGGAATATCATCAAGTTCGAAAAACGCTTTAACAAAATCATACAAACATCCTTTCAGATGTGCCATTGTTGTTGTCTTATCAATCACCAAGCCTTCAAGCTGATGAAACATCGGCGTATGCGTTGCGTCCATATCCGAACGATAGGTTCGGCCGGGGGCAATAATGCGGATCGGCGGTTTTTTTACCTCCATTGTTCTGATCTGTATGCCGGATGTTTGAGTGCGCACAACATACGCATCTTCCATATCAAAAGGTTTATCTGATGCCTGAGCAACATAAAATGTGTCTTGCATTTGTCGTGCGGGATGGTTTAACGGCATATTTAAAGCATTAAAGTTATGAAACTGATCTTCAATATCAGGGCCTTCGGCAACTTCAAAACCCATTGTTCCGAAAATGGCAATCACTTCTTCAAAAATTTTAGAAACGGGATGAATACGCCCTTGCGTTTCGGGACGGCAAGGCAAAGTCACATCCACTTTTTCGTTTTGAAGTTTTGCATTCAAAGCTTCATCATCAAGAACGGTTTTTCTTTTGAGCAATGCCTCTTCAATGGTTGTTTTCATCAAATTGAGCTGTTTTGCCGTTTCAATACGTTCTTCTTGAGCCATTGTTCCCAAAGTTTTCATGGCTTCGGTGATAGAGCCTTTTTTGCCGAGCGCCGAAACTCTGATTTCGTCAAGCTGTTTTAAATCGGCAGCTTCGGCAATTTGCCCTAAAATTTTACATTCCAAATCTTTCATGTTTTCCATCACAATTTCCTCTAAACATAAAAAGAGCCATCTTGATCTGCCAAGATAACTCTTTTTAACTTAAATGACTTTTTACTTCTTATTTATTAAGAGCTGCTTTGGCAGAATCGACAAGCTTAGCAAAAGCTTTGGGCTCTTTCAAAGCGATATCAGCGAGAACTTTACGGTCAAGTTCAATACCGGCTTTGATAAGCCCGCTGATAAATCGAGAATAAGTCATATCATGCAAACGTGTGGCTGCGTTGATGCGTTGAATCCACAAAGCGCGGAAACTTCTCTTTTTCGCACGGCGATCACGGTATGCATATTGCAAACCTTTTTCAACCTTTTCAACAGCAACTCTGAAAACGTTTTTATTGCGACCTCTGTAACCTTTCGCCATATCCAAAATTTTTTTATGACGGGCTGAAGCGATCATACCTCTTTTCATACGTGACATAACAAATCCTCCTTATAAATACGGTAAAAACTTTTTAACAATTTGAACATCAGACTCGTTCAAGAGAGAAGTCCCTCTGGCGTGTCTTTTCATTTTTGTGCCTTTGTTAAAGAGGAGGTGTCTTTTAAAAGCAGCATTCTTTTTAATTTTTCCGGTACTTGTCACGCTGAAGCGTTTTTTCGCGGAACTTTTTGTTTTTAATTTCGGCATTTTATCCTATTCCTTTATAAAAATGGATTAATATTCAAGCAGTCAGGCATGCCATTTAGCCCGAACCGCCAACTGACAAAAACAACCTTATACACCATTTTTCTCAGAAATCAAGAGTTTTTTTAATTATTTTTAAACGAAAGTGTAAAGAAAAAAGGAACCTTAAATTTTGACGATTTTTATTAAAGAAGGGCATCAAAAATTTGCTTAAAAATCAATTAACTTTAAAAAATCAAAATAAAAAAAAGCAGCCGATAAAGGCTGCTTTGATAAATAGACGTTTGTTTTACCAACTGTGTGTGTCCGGAGCTCGCCCGCCCATTGCTTCCAAAGCGGCAGCCGTACGGTCCTTTTCTTGTTGAAGCTCGCTTTCTCTGAGCTGTTTTTCGCGATATTTTGAAATAACAATACCTTCACTTGTTAAGGAAAGGCGATAATCGGCATCTTTGAGCGGCGGTTTTTTGCTGTCTTGAAGACGACGATCTTCGGTGCGAACACGCATCAATTCCTGAACGGCGGAGTTTTCGAGCAACGTTTTGCGTCCCTCGCGCTTGTCTTCGGCAATTTGCTTGTTGTTGACGTATCTTTTAACCGCATCCGAAGCCATGAAAGCATCAAATGCTCTTCTTTCGATGGGGCGTAACGCAACTCTCATTTTCATGATTTCGATTTTTTCGTTTTTATGGTCACCGCCTTCCCAGTTCAAGCTTTCTTTATAAGCTTCCGGTGTGGAAAGGGTGCCGTCGCGATTTTGAATAAATGCCATTTCTTTATCTCCTTAAAAATTATCCGATACTCTATTTATAACATTATTTGTCTAAAATGGCAAGTTTTTTTTTAATTTTTAGCGTTTTTTTTAATATTATCGACAGATTGAAAAAAAAGAGTGGATTTTTTGTTTCAATAAAATAATATGGGCATATATCAAGTTATGTTTTATAAGGATAAATACAATGGTTAATATGTATAAAGGCGCTATGGTGTCTGTGTTAACGGTTTTTTTATGGGCTGTTTCAAACATCTTTTTGCGTTACAGCTTGTTGGCGCACGGTTGTAATCAGTTTGCAATAGCCTGTTCAAATATTTTATTCAGCGGTTTGGCTTTGATTGTTATCGGCGGACGAAACACGAATGTCAAAGAAATTGTAACGAACTATCAAACGTGGGTTTTCGGTGCGTTGCAAATTTTCAGAAACCTTTTTATGTTAATGGCTTTTGTATATATTTCTTCAACTCAGGCCAATTTGCTCGGTAATGTCGAAATTATTTTCTCGGTTTTGCTCGCATGGATGATTTTTAAAAGACGCCCGGGTTCAATTGACTTTGTGGCAATGGTATTTATCTTGTTCGGCTGCTTTATTTTGGTGGCGGATTTGCCGATGGATACGGCGATTAAGGCAGTTATTTTCGTTGTCATTTCTGCGCTTTTGAATAACGCACGAACCATTTTTGCGGAAGTTCATCATGACAATAAGGCAAATATGAGTATTCGTGACAGATTAAGCTTCACGGGTTGGGTTTTATTTGTGAGCGCAATCACCTTAATGATTGTGTCGGCCTTGTTAGGCGCCATCGTGATGTTCTTGCCCGAAAGTTTCTTAAACACCTTCAAGTTCTTAAAATTATTGCCGATACCTTCGGAATATATTGCGCCGAACAATCTTCTTTGCGGTCTTATTAACGGCGTATGTTTTTATGCGGCTTCCATGTATTGCTATTTATATGCTGTCAGCTTGTCAAACAGCGAATATTTTATGATGTTCCGCTCAACGCAAGCCTTGTTCACATATTTTGTTGAAGTCATCGCCGGCGCCTTTGCCCTGTTGCCGAAACTTTCTTTTTCATCAATCGACTGGTTTGCTGCCGTGACGATTATGTTAAGCTCGGCGTGTATGGTCTTGATGCGCACCAAGCGCGGACAGATGCTTCAGATGATGATTAATCAAGCTTTTAAGAAATAAGAAAAAAGCCTCTCAAATGAGAGGCTTTCTTTTTAAGGAAGCAACGGAGACCAGGCCGGATCGGATGCCTCGGCCGGTGTTACAACCAAACGCTCGTTATAACCCGTCACATCAATGGTATACAGCTTAACGGGTGCGGCACGGTTGCCGGAGCTGCGGTCTTGTTTGAAAAACATCAAAACGCGGCCGTTCGGTGACCATGTCGGTCCTTCAACAAGCCAGCCGCTTGCCAAAACGCGCTCGCCGCTTCCGTCCGGGTGCATCACGCCGATATAAAATTCGCCGCCTGCCATTTTGGTGAAAGCAATATAATCGCCTCGCGGAGACCAAACCGGTGTGGCATATTTGCCCCTGCCGAAACTGATACGCTCAACATTTGAGCCGTCGGCGTCCATCACATAAAGTTGCTGATTGCCGCCTCTGTCAGAGTTAAAGACAATCTTTTCGCCGTCGGGAGAATATGAAGGAGACGTGTCAATTGCCGGATGTTTCGTAAGTTGACGAGTCGATTTGTGCCTTAAATCCATTTCATAGATTTCGGTGTTGCCTTTTGCGGCAAACGAGAGCAAAACCTTAGAACTGTCGGGTGAAAAGACGGGAGCAAAGGTCATGCCGGGGAAGTTGCCGAGCAATTCCTGTTTTCCCGATTCAATGTCTAAAATGTAAACCTTCGGTGTTAAGCCCGAAAACGAAATGTAGGTTACTTTTTGCATATTCGGCGAAAAACGCGGTGTTAAGGCCATGGCGGCGCCTGATGTTAAAAACTTGTGATTTTCGCCGTCTTGATCCATAATGGCCAAACGTTTCACGCGTTTTGTTGCCGGACCGCTTTCCGAAACATAAACAATACGCGTATCAAAATAGCCCTTATCACCGGTCAGGCGCTCATAAATATCATCTGCAATAATGTGCGAGATACGACGCCAGTTTTCTTTGGTGGTGGTATAAGATTGTCCCTGAAGCTGATCGCCCGTGAAAGCGTCCCACAAGCGAAATTCAACTTTAAGCTGCCCGTTTTCCGTTTCGCTGATGGCGCTTTGAACGAGGGCTTGAGCCTTAATGGCGCGCCAATCGTTAAAATTCGGGCGCTGATCAATCGAATCTAAATCTTCAATATAGCTTGCTTCGTCAATAATTCTGAACAAACCGCTGCGTTCCAAGTCGGCTAAAATAACGTTTCTGATTTTGGAAGCATAAGAGCCGACACCGAACAGCTGACCCAAGGCGTTTGTATGCGTAATCATACGTGGAATGGCAATCGGCATAGGTTCGCGCATGGCTCCGTTAATATCAATTTCAAGCTCGGCATTTGCGGGCAGAGCAAAGAAACACAACAAAGCAAAAAGAAAATGTTTGATTTTCATGGTATATCCTTAAATTAAAAATTACGATTAAGCGGATTCTAAAACAATATTCTTAAGATTCAATTAGCATTTGACATTTTTTTATTTTTATTTATTCTTGGGGCAAGGAAAATTCAATGGAAATAAAAGAATTCAAAGAAAATTTAAAACCTTTCGGGGCGTTAATCGGTTTTGATTTCGGAACAAAAAGATTGGGCGTTGCAGTGTCGGATATGATGCGCATGGTCGCCACCTCATATAAAATTATTGA
>DBVW01000013.1:168-46441 GCA_002308495.1 Alphaproteobacteria bacterium UBA1254 | reverse complement strand
ATAGTTTACGGTCTGCCGAAACAAATGAACGGACAAGAGGGAGAAACGGCTGATTTAACACGAAAATTTGCCGCAAAAGTGGCAGAGGAAATCGATTTGCCGTATATGTTTTGGGACGAACGTTTGTCATCAAAAGCGGTAGAAAGCTTTTTAATCAAAGAGGTTGACCTGTCAAGAAACAAACGAAAGAAAGTTCTTGATTCGGGGGCGGCAAACTATATTTTGCAAGGTGCGCTCGATGCCATGTCAAGAATATAAAAAAGCACCTTTCGGTGCTTTTTTATGTGAGAAAAGATTATCTTTCTGCAATTCCATCAGCATATTCAACAATATTTTTTGTTAAACGACCTTTATTTTTTTTCATTTCAATTTGCATCACTTTGCCCCAAAGTTCGGCGTATCCAATAATAGCCATGCCATAAGAGTCTGTATTGTTTTTTTTGAGATTTTGAAAATAAAGGTTATGTCCTGTTGTATCAAGTTCTTCTTTCTGCGCCATTTTCCCTATAACTCTAAGTTGGGCTTCTCTTGTCCTTTCATTTTTTTTGGGCGGGGAAAGATTTACCCCGCCCGTTTTAAGCCCTCAAAACTACAATTCTTGGCTGTTTGAACGAGTTTGCGTTTGCTGTAAATAAGGATTTTTGCGGTCTTCTTCGGCAGCAATTGCAAAGAATTCCTCAACAGCCGGTGTTAACTTAGCACCCTGCGCTTCTAAATTTTTACGTTGTTTATAAACAGGTTCTGTCATAACAACAGCACTTTCTTTACCATCAACGACTAAAACCATATCGCATGGATTGTTGTTACCAATGGCTTCATTACCTGAAATGGTGACCAAACCACCTTTACCAACTTCTTGAATTTCACCCCAATCCGTTGCAAGAAAGAGGGTTTCTTTAGCAACAATAGCTTGACGATGTTCGCCGCCGATTGTTTTAGCTTTAACTGTTTCTCCTAAGTTAACTTCATCCCATGTGCGACCACCCTCTATTTCATAAGAGCCGGCAACCTTTGCCGGTTTTTTGGCATATTGATCCAAATCACCATTTATACAATGTCTTGTATCTACGGCAAATCCTTCTTGAATATTGTTTTCTGTTTCATCAATTTTGTGCCCGTCACGAGCCAGTGTTGTCGTTTTAATTGTTCCTGCTTCGGCCGCTTTTGTTAAATTGACGTCAATTGCAACTTTAGCAACTTCAAAAACTTCTGCACGATGTGTTTTAACGTAATTCAAAATTTCAGTCTGAGATAACGGATTTTCTTTTGTTGATGTTCTTAAGGTCATAATATTTCTCCTAATGCTTTGTTTTTTTATCAATAAAAGGGGCCCGAAATCATAAAGAAATAAGGATCCTTACCTTTTATATATCATAATTTTACTTTTTTGTCAAATATGTTTTTAAATATCGGCAAATCATAAAATATTCAAATTCATCCTAATCAAAAATTTCTTTAAGAATCGTAAAAAAAATAAGGATCCTGTTTTCTTTACCCCTTCAAATGATAATAAAACTGTGAAGTAATGGCAGTTTATTGTTTTTTTCCATACTTTATTGATATATACTCGCGCACATGAAGAAGCTAACCCGATATATTTCAGGTCAGATCATGAGCGGCTTTTTGCTTGTGGTCTTTTCGTTGTTGTCAATGCTTTGGCTGACGCAATCGTTACGCTTTGTCGAAATGGTAACAAACAAGGGTTTGCCATTGAAGCTTTTTGTTCAATTAACATCGTTACTGATGCCGCAGCTTTTTTGCGTTTTGTCGCCGATAGCGCTTTTTACGGCTGTTTTGTTTGTTTATAACAGATTGCTTTCGGACAGAGAATTGGTGATTATGCAGGCATCGGGGATCAGTCCGTTGAGAAATGCTTTAGGTGCTGTTATAGTGGGCCTTCTCCTTTCGTTTTTCAGCATTTATGTTCAAAATTGGGGCATTCCGCAAGCGGAAAATGCTTTTCGCCGTCTTGAATGGGAAATTAAGAATAATGTTTCTCACCTGATGTTCCGCGAAGGCGAGTTTACCAATTTAAAGGACGGCATCACCATTTTTATGACAAAGTACGAGTCGGACGGCTCCGTTTCGGGTATTTTGCTTGTTGATGAAAGAAATCGCAAAGAAAAGGTAACGCTTTCTGCCGAAAAAGGGCGTATCGTATATCAAGATGAGCACCCGCATATTATTTTATTAAACGGGTCGCGTCAACAAATTGAAGTTGAAAGCGGGCGTTTTTCGTCGCTTCAATTTGCACGTTATTCAATTGATTTGGGCGGATTTGGCAAAGGCGGGTTGAAACAAGCTTCGGTCAGAGAAAAATCGCTTAAAGAACTTTTAAGTGCGGGCAAAAATGAAAAGTTGTCAATTTCCGACAAGCGAAAATATATTGTTGAAGGCAACAGACGCATTACGACACCGTGGTATAATCTTGTTTTTGCGCTTTTGGCGTGTACGGGGCTTTTAATCGGGAATTTTAACCGCCGCGGACAAACAAAAATTATGTCGCTTTCGGTTTTTGCAATGATTGTGATACAGGGACTTGATTTGGTTTTTACAAATCTGTCCGGCCGATCGCTTTATTTTGTGCCGCTTTTGTATATTAATTGTTTTGTGCCTCTTTTTTGCTGCATTTATTTGTTGTTGTTTTATAATCCGTTTTTTTGGCCTCATATCAGAAACCGCATTCGGGGGATAAAATATGCTTAAAAAAGGGATTTATCTGTCGTTGGTTTTGATGAGTTTTGCTTTGTCGTCAAAAGCGGAACCGATTGCGGGTGAAGTTTCGAAAAGACAAGAATCAAACCCTCACGTTACAATCAATCCCGAAAGAAATATTACGGATATTTTACATGTTTCGTCATCAAAAGACGAGCAGGAACCGGACATTTATTTTGATGCGGACGAATTAATCAGCAACGAAATCGAAAAAACGATTGAAGCATCGGGGAATGTTGTAATCAGGCGTGAAAACCTAACGCTTTACACGGATAAACTGCTTTATGACCAAAAAAACAATACGATTACGGCAACCGGAAATATTCAATTGGTGGAGCCTGACGGAGCGAGAATTTATTCCGATGAAGTCAGTTTAAGCGATAAACTGACACAAGCCGAAATGAACAAAATTAAAGTCATTATGCGTGATGAAAGCAAACTTTGGGCCGAGCATTTTCATAAAAAAGAAAACAACAACAAAGTCATGCGCTATGTTGTTTTCACCCCTTGCGATTGTTGTGAAGAAAACGGCAAATCTCCTTTGTGGCGGCTTCGTGCGCGCAAAGTCACACACGATGCGGCCAAAAAAGATATGAATTATAACGATGCGTTTTTGGATATTAAAAATGTGCCCGTTTTATATACGCCGTTTTTCTCTCATCCTGATCCGACCGTTAAACGCCGTTCGGGCTTTATGCCGCCGAAAATCGGCAGAACAAGTTATTTGGGCGGAACGTTTCAATCAAATTATTTTTGGGATATCAGCGAGCATGCGGACCTGTTGTTTTCGCCGACATTAACAGCGGATAAAGGCATTGTCTGGGGCGGTCGTTACAGAGGTTACGTGACAAAAGGATATGCGGAAATTGAAGGCACATATTTACGTGATGACAACAGAGAACGTCCGAAGGACAGGGGCAACGTGTTCGCTTTCGGACGTTATGAGCTGACGGACAAGTGGGTGTTTTCAACTCATCTGAATTATGCCTCCGACAGCCTCTACTTAAAAGAGCTTTCTTTGGATAAAGATGATCAGGCTTGGCTCACATCGGACATTTCATTTGAGCGTTTTGAAAACAGAAACTATGCTTCAATTCAAAGCTATTATTACAAACTGATCAGTTATGATTTGCGCCTTAATGACAAAGCCGAATATAAGCGCTTAAAATATAACAAACCGCTTGTTATGCCGTTGGCGGAAGCTGAATTTATTTCCGAACCGAGTTCAATCGGGTCGTATTTTAAGAACGATTTCAGTCTTGCTTCGCTTTATCACGCGGGAGGTATGGGGTCTCAACGTGCGACAATGATTAATTCGTTTAATTTGCCGTGGACAAGTTCGTTCGGCGAACGCTACAAAATTGTGGCATCCGTTAAATCGGACGCTTATCACATTGAAGAATACCAATACAGCCTCAAGAAAAAAGATTATACGGGCAATCCGACGCGTGTCTTTCCTCAGCTTGGTATTGAATGGAAATTGCCTTTTGTGAAAGCAAACGAGACATCAAGGCAGATTATAGAGCCTGTTGTTGTCGGTGTTTTGGCGCCGAATGGTGATAACAAACCGCACAGAATTCCGAACGAAGACAGCCAGGATGTCAACTTGGAAGATACAAATGTGCTTGATTTAAACCGTTTTGCGGGTTACGACCGCAATGACACGGGAAGCCGTATCAGTTATGGCTTCAATTGGAACACGTATGGCAATATTATGGGGCGGACATCGGCATTTTTGGCGCAAAGCTATCAGTTTAATAAAAAGACGACTTTCAGTGATTACACCGAAAATACGGGACATCTGTCAGACTATGTCGGACGTATTTACGCCGCACCGGCAAGCTATTTGAATTTAACATATCGTTTCAGGCTTGACCGTGAAGATTATCGTTTCAAATATAATGAGTTAGCGGCACGTTTGGGAACAAATATGTTGAATTTGTATGTTTCATACATATTTTTGCAAAAAAACAGAAAAGCTTCGGAAATTATTTCAGAGCGAAAAGAGCTTTATACGGCCATACACGCGGCATTAACGAGAGATTGGTCCGTTAATGTTTACAACCGTCAGGATCTATCACGCGGCGGCGGCTCATTGGAACACGGGGGTAATTTGATTTATGAAGACGAATGTTTTATGTTTGTAACGAATGTCAAAAAATATAATTCAAACGATCCGGACTTAGATGATTCATACGAATTTAATTTTTCGTTTTATTTAAAAACATTAGGTGGTTTAGGCTCATAAAGGAGAAAAAATGTATCGATATATTGTATTGGCGGTTGCCTTGCTGTTTTCGTTTAATGTTAAAGCTCAATCAATATCTGCAAGCGATTTGGACGCCGTTGCACGTAGCGCAAAAGGAAATTCGATTATGTTTGCGGCGCCTTTAAGCGATGAAGATGCGGCCTATCAGCAGGAAATGCGCGCACGTGAAGAATATGAACGCCAAATGCGCGAAAGGGAAGAATATGAGCGCCAGATGAAAGCGCGCGAAGAAGCCATGAAAAAAGCGGAAGCAGAGCGAAGAAAAGCCTTAAAACCGGTTAATTTGTTTGGAAATTCGCTTAAAATTTATGCCGTTGTGAACGGTGATGTGGTTACAAGCCGAGATATGCAAGACAGGGCAAATGCTTTTGTGGCAACGACGCAGATTCCGATTACGGATCAAAACAAAAAAATCGTTTTGGATAAGGTTCTTCAAGGGGCGGTTGATGAAAAAATCAAACTGCAGGAAGCAAAGAAAAACGGCATTCAAATCAGTGAAAAAGAGCTGGAAGAGGGAGTTAAGGTTTTTGCAAAGTCAAACGGGGTCAGCGTAGCTGAGTTTAAACAAATGCTCAAATCGGCGCAGGTGAATGAAAAAGCTTTCAAAGAACAGATGAAAGCGGAAATGGCTTGGGCTCGTTTGGTTCAGAAAAAAGCGGCGCAAAGCGCGAATGTTTCAAGAAACGAAGTAAAAAAAGCCATCGATTCAATCACGCGCGACACGCAAAAACAAAAATTTATGGTTTCTGAAATTGTTATTCATAAAAAAGACGGTGCGCACATCGGAGAGCTCGTTCAAACCTTGCGCCAGGATCCCCGTTTTGAACTTTATGCCATGCAGTTTTCGCAAAGTCCGACGGCAAGAAACGGCGGTCGTTTGGGTTGGGTAAGCAGCGAACAGCTCGCAGACGCTCTTTCTCAAAAGCTTCAAAAAATGAAAGAGGGCGAAGTTTCGGATGCTGTTTTGCTCGGCTCGGACTATTATATTTTAAAGCTTGAAAAGAAATATACGCCGGGCGTTGATAAAATGCCGATTCCTTCCGAGGAAGAAGTGAAAGAAATGCTTGAAAATAAAAAGTTGGAAGAAATTGCCGAGAAATATTTGCGTGATTTAAGAAATAAGGCGATTATTGATCGGAAAGCATAAATGAATTTTCAAAAAACTCTGCGAGAAACGGTTGAAGAATATCACTTGATGGCCAAAAAGGCGCTCGGTCAAAACTTTTTGCTTAACCAAGATGTTACCGATAAAATCATTCGTCTTTCGCTTGAAAAACAAGGCCTAATTGATTTTAAAAAAACAAATGTGCTTGAAATCGGTCCCGGTCCGGGCGGTTTGACGCGTGCGATTTTAAGCCAAAGCCCGAAAAGCCTGACGGTTGTCGATTTAGATGAGCGCTGTATTGAAATTATGCAAAATCTTAAGGAAGAAACAGGTGCGCCGATGAATGTCTTGAATGAAGATGCGTTGACGCTCAATGTTGAAGATTTGAACTTAAAGCCGCTTCAAATCATAAGCAACTTGCCTTATAACATATCCGTGCCGCTTTTGACGGGTTGGCTTAAGAAAGCGGAAAATATCGAAGCAATGACTTTAATGTTTCAAAAAGAAGTGGCAGAGCGCATTATGGCGCCCGTTAAAACAAAAGATTACGGGCGGCTTTCGGTTTTGGCACAGCTCGTGTGCGACATTCAAAAGCTTTGGACGCTAAATCCCGAGTGTTTTGTGCCGGCGCCGAAAATCTATTCAACGGTTTTGCTTTTTAAACCGTTAAAACAAATACCGCCGGCAGAAGTTTTAAACAAAGTCGAAAAAATCACCGCGTTGGCGTTTTCACAAAGGCGCAAAATGGTCAGACAGAGCCTGAAAAACTGGCCGAATTTTGAAAAAATGTGCGCAACAGCGGGTGTTGAACTGACGGCAAGAGCCGAAGAAATCACGCCTCATCAATATCTGAAAATGGCACAAAATTAAATTTATTGAAATTTGCGGCGCATATCGTCCGGAATTCTGGTCGGACGGTGTTTTGCAATGTTGATAAACACGAGTGTCACACAAACAACGGCAAGCACATCTTTGCCGCGCTTAATTTCCTGATAAACAACGGCCGACGAATTTTTAAGCTCTCTAATTTCGCAGGAAACGGAAAGTAAATCGTCCAAAAAGGCAGATTGTTTGTAATCTATTTCGGCATGCCTTGCGACAAAAGCGCAGCGTTCATCATCTTTTTTTATCTCGGGCCTTAATCCCCTGTTGCGCAAAAACTCGGTTCGTGCCCGCTCGGCAAATTTTAAATAGTTGGCATAATAAACAATCCCTTCGGCGTCAGTATCTTCATAATAAACTCTGACAGGAATGGTAAATAAATCAGTCATCACTTTCACTTTCAATATTTTTTAACAAATCAAACTGGTCATTATCGCGTTTAATTTTGCCGTGATTAATGCCCAAATATTTATAACCTTGCTCTGAGATAACACGTCCGCGCGGTGTGCGTGCAATAAGCCCGAGCTTTAATAAAAACGGCTCGACAACCTCTTCAATGGTGTCGCGTTCTTCGGAGAGTGCGGCAGAAAGCGTGTCCGCACCGACCGGACCGCCGCCGTAGTTTTTGGCGATGCAGTTTAAATAACGCCTGTCAAACATATCAAGCCCGTAATTATCAACATCTAAGCGCCTCAGGGCAGTATCAGCCAAAGCATTGTCAATCTCAACTCCGCCGCTGACGGCGCCAAAATCGCGCACACGTCTTAAGAGCCTTCCGGCAACGCGCGGCGTTCCGCGCGAGCGTTTGGCAATTTCCAAAGCTCCGTTTTCAGAAATCGGCATACCTAAAAGTTTTGCCCCGCGTAAAACAATTTTTTTCAAGTCTTCATCTTCATAAAAATCAAGCCTTAAGGGGATTCCGAAACGTTCGCGAAGCGGAGTTGAAAGCAAACCCGAACGCGTGGTTGCACCGACAAGCGTAAACGGTTGCAAATCTATTTTAACAGATCTTGCGGACGGTCCTTCGCCGATAATCAAATCAAGCTGAAAATCTTCCATGGCCGAATAAAGAACTTCTTCAATGGCGGGGTTTAGACGGTGAATTTCATCAATAAAAAGAACGTCATTCGGCTCCAAATTGGTTAAAATAGCGGCCAAATCGCCCGATTTTGTAATCATCGGCGCCGAAGTTGCTCTGAAACCCACGCCGAGCTCTTTGGAGATAATCGAGGCAAGCGTTGTTTTGCCAAGTCCCGGAGGTCCGAAAAGCAAAACGTGATCAAGCGCCTCGCCTCTGGCTTTTGCCGCTTCAATAAAAACTTTAAGATTTTGTTTGACGTTTTCTTGTCCGATAAAATCGTCCAAATGTTCCGGACGCGTATTAACGGGCATATTGATATCTTTTTTCTCATCTTCGGGTAAAGCTTGCGGGCTGACGATTCGTGCATTTTCCATAGGCTATAAATCCTTTACTGCAAATTCTTTAAGAGCCGAACGAATGAGCTCGGAAACAGATTTATCTTTGTTCGAGGCATAAATTTTTGAAGCGGCCTTATAGGCTTCCAAACGCTGATAGCCTAAATTAACAAGAGCCGAAATAACGTCCTCAAGAACGTTGTCTTCTTTTGGTGTTGCCAAAGGCTGATTAAGAGGCTCATCATTTGACAGGTCGGCCAAAGAAACATCGCCCGTCGGCACGGTAACGATTTTGTCTTTAAGTTCGGTTACCAAACGTGCGGCCAATTTCGGACCGACGCCCGAGGCTCTTGAAAACGAGGCTTTGTCTTGCGCCGCAACGGCTTGAGCAATTTGAGACGGGCTCAAAGCCGACAAAATGCTCAAACAAACTTTTGCGCCGACGCCTTGAACCTTTGTTAAAGTGTTGAACCACTCTTTTTCAAACGCGTCAAAAAAGCCGTAAAGCGAGATGGAATCTTCACGCACAACGGTTTCAATCAAAAGGGCGCAATCAGCACCTCTGACAAGCTTTGAAAGTGTGCGCGACGAAGCCGAAACCAAATACCCGACGCCGTTAACATCGATGATGACGCTGTCTTCATAAATGCTGTCAACAATGCCTCTTAATTTTGCAATCATGTTTTTTCCTTCAAAAATCTGGAAAAAAGTTTATAAAAGATATTGCCCTGAGGCAAGCATTTTATGCCTGTTCATCACAGCTTAAATCAAACAAGAAGTTTTATTCAATTTGATTGACAAAATCTTAAGAAATGATAGAATAGAATTATCAAAGAAATTTTTTTGAAAGGATAAGAAAATGGCAACAAAGGAAGATATAAAAAAAGCAAGAAATAAGGTTTTAGTAAGCATCGCCGGTGCGGCAGTTGTTCTCGGAGGTGCGATTTATGGTGCGAACAAATTGCTCAAAAAAGATGCCGAGAAACATAAGATTGAAAATACTATTTTGAGAAATGGGCCTGCATACAATAATTATAAGCTTTCTTATAAAGAGCGCAGAGCAGCATTGGATGAAGCCGTTAAAAACGGTGAAATCAAAGTTGTTGATAAATCAGGACATGATGAATACGTTGATAAACAAGGAAATGTGGTAGCGCGCGTTGATAATTGCGGCGAAAATCAACAAGAGACCACTTTTATGAGTACGGTTTCGATGGAATATATAATTAATGAAGGAGGTATTCCAATAGAAGTGCAAGAAAAAGGTATGGCACAACGCGAAGATAGATATCGAGTGGTTCAGAATAAAATATGGTTCCGTGAAGTTACATTAAAAGGCGAAAAGAATAATGTACGTATGCAATATAATCACAAAGAGGAACTGGTTGAGACAGAGATTTATGATAATCTAAAGGATCTACATAAAAGAGCTACTCCACGGGATACATATTTTTTTGGAAACAGAGAGGGAAGATATGGACAATATCATTTGAATGTTAATGGTATTGGTATCAGAGATAATTTTACACACGTTACTTACGAAAAAAATACGTACGAAAACGGAGATTATAGTACAATAACAACTGCTATGGACGCTCAAAATAGAGTCCATGTCATAAGGAAGGTTAGTTATAAACAAAGTGAAAATAAAGGATATGAAGATATAACGCACTTTAAATATGATGATCAAAATAATCTCATAGCTGAAGAGGCGGTACATGTCGTTAATGGTGGTACGGTGATGCGTGAAGAAAAACATTATACAAATTTAGAAACAAATTATGCGCATTCGATAACGACATATAAAAAAGCAGAGCCGGTTGAAACCGTGAATAAAGACGCCGAGGGCAATGTGGTGCGTAAAATGAAACATTATACAGACAGCATTATTTCAGAAATATCTTTCAAAGAAGATCAGAAAGCCATTTTTCAATATTTTGGAGACAAATTGGTTGGTGTGCGTTATGAAAACGGGGCAGAACGTCGGGAAATCGAGTTTCGCCATCCCTATAAACCAAAAGATCAGGCAGTATGGGGATTAGCCCGTTTGGCAAAGGAGGATATCAGCCAAATTACACCGGAAAACATTGTTCAAAAAGTTTGCGAATCGTATATTCGAGAAGGAGACGCTCCGGCTGAAAATACATGTTTTTATAAACCATATAAACGATTGGTGCGACAAAATACCATAACCCAAATTATAAAAGGCAATGACAGATAAGCTTTTTTTCTCAATCAAGAAAACCTGCACTTTACGGTGCAGGTTTTTTATTTTAAAATCCCCCTTTATTTTTATTAAAAAATGATTATATTTGAAAAATCTGATAAAAAATTGGAGAATGTTCATGAAAAAAAGGTTGCTTTTAAGCTGCTGCGCGATGCTTTTGGTCTCGAATGCCGACGCGCGCTCACTTTCGACGGACTACTCAATGTTTAAATATTGGCTCAATAAAAACTATGGCTTTGATTACGGGGTCGATGTGTCGGTGATGCCCCAACGCGGCGCGCCGAGCGGTAAATATAATGCCGTTCAAACCTACATATACCCTTATTTTACATGGACAAACTTCAAAAATGAATATGGCACGGGGAGCTTAAATGCCGCTTATACCGTTATCCGTTATGGCAATCATGATGCCTCGGATATCGGCAATCGCATGGGTGTTGTCAGCGCAATTAACGATTATGATGATAAAACAAACGAGTTTAATGAGCTTTATTATTCCTATACGCTCGGCGGTTCGTGGAATTGGCTCACATTGGGCTTAGGCCAATTTCCGATTTATAATTGGGACGGCTCGGACTATAATTCAAATCAGCAGGTTAACTTTATCAACTATGCCCTCTCACAAAACCCGTCATCGACTTATTCAATCGCCGGTGTCGGCGGTTTTGTAACGGTTGAGCCGAATGATGAATGGAGCTTTACCTTAGGGGCTCAGGATGCCTCAAATGTGGACGGCATCAGCGTTCGTGTCAATGACTTATCGGATAAACATTTCACAACATTCGGACAAGCTGAGTGGACACCGACAAACAAATTGGGCGATGCTCAAGTTTCCGTTTTGCTCTATAATCAGCCGGGGGTGAAAGATCAGCCCCAAACCACAAACGGATGGTCTCTGAACTTGTCGCAAAACATCGGCGAAAAGTGGAACGTGTTTGCACGTGTCAACGGTGTTTCGGGGCACATGGACACGATTGAACAATCTTGGTCGGGCGGCATTGTTCTCTTAAACCCGCTTAATCGAAATTCGCTTGATCAAATAGGCTTTGGTTATGCCTTAAACAAAATCAACGAGACAGCCGTCGGCGCACCGTTGGCGCACGATGTGGAACACATTTTTGAGGCTTATTGGGCTTGGGGCTTTTCAAAATGGATGACATTAACACCTGATGTTCAATTTTATATCCATCCGGCCTTAAATCAAAAGTCAGACTACGGAACGGCTGTTTCTTTAAGATTAACGCTGTTTTTGTAAAAGAGAACCCTGTGTTTCGGCCATAGCCAAAAGACCGTTAAAAGTTTTGGGAGGGAGGCGCTCTGCAAAAGCAAAACGCGAATCCTGCTGCATAAGCTGATCCAAAAGCTGAGGATTGCGTTCAAGTTCTTCTTGAAGCAATTTGTGGAATTGATTCGGAATTTGAGCAACGGCTAAGATTTTGCCGGAAGAAACGGAATAATTGGATTCCCTATTCAAACTTTTAACGCAAATACGCCCGGTATCATCATATTTTTCAAAGGTAACGCAATGCATGCCGCTTGACGTATTTTGCTGAGAAGAAAGTATGATAATATCGCCCGGCTTTAAGTTTTGAAGAGTCTGCCGAAAATGAGGCGAATTTCGGTCAGCATAGTTTTGACCGAGTGTCTTTTTATAAAATTCACGGAAAGCATGACAAGACAGATTCGGATGTCCCGAACGAACCTGAAGCTGTCCGGCTGTTTTGGTGTTATCGGCAATAATATTGCCTAAAATCATTTGCATCAACGGATCGTCAATATTTTCATAGGCGCAGGTTGCACCGGCAACGCAATAGTTGTTTGTGCCGCTAATCCGTGCCGGCGAAACTTTTGAAAAAATTTTAGCGACGGTAGAAACTCTTGTTCCGTTACTTTTAGCTTTTTTAACAATATCTTGAAGCTCGGCAACGTTAGCAACAATTTGGTCTTGCAATTCTTGCGTTTTTTGTTCGGCAATTTGCGAAATAACGTGTTGTCTTTCTTCTTCGGACATCTGAAAAGTTTCATTGGTATATTCCATTAAAAAAGCATCAAAAGCCTTTTTCTGAGCATCTGTCGTTTGTGTCGTTTTTTTCTTATCATCGGTATGGTCCGTTTTGGCGAAAACTTGGCTGGACGGTCCGCTGAGAAATGTTGTCATCAAAAGAAAACTAACACCGAATTTTCTGCCTTTGCGCGCAATTTTCTTACCGAGAGCATTGGCTTTGCTTCCGATTTGTTGACGTAAAGCTTTCGCTTTATTATGTAACTCTTCTCTATCCATATTTTTATTTTAACATATTTTGTCAAAAAAAACAAGTTTTTTTTTAGCAAATATTTTGTTTATTTTTGAGGTTTTTCTTTTCACAAACAAATAAAAAACATGTAAAAGTAAAAGAAAAAATAAATTATTTGAGGTTTGTTGATGAAATTTTTTGTTGCTTTAAGTTTGCTGATGATTTCCGTCAGTGCTTGTTCAATGTCTGAAAAAGGAAAAATTGTGCCGGCAATTGTGCCGCAATCGCAAAAAACGCCACAAGTTAAAGTTGTGCGTCCGAACAACATTATCGGCGCGGTGGAGCCGATTTATATGCTGCCGATGAAATCAGCTTTTTTGGCGCGTGTTGATACAGGAGCGACAACATCATCAATTGATGTGCAAAATCTCAAATATTTTGAGCGCGACGGCGAACCATGGGTAGCCTTTAAGATTGTAAATGCCAATTCGGACGAAGAATATGAATTTGAAAAGCCGATTGTTAAAAAAGTTAAAATCAAACGCGTGGAACAGAAAGAAAAGCGTCCGAAGGTTCTAATGGACGTTAAATTCGGCTCACAGAAAATGAAGGTTGAATTTACGCTTGCGGAGCGTGAAAAATTTGAATATCAGGCGCTGATCGGGCGCAATATTTTAACAGGTAGATATATTGTCGATACGGCAATTGAAAACACCTTGAAATAAAAGGAAAAAATAAGACATGAAAAAGTTTTTTAGTGTTCGAAAAACACTTGTTTATTTGCTTTGTTTGTCGGTTTTGTTTGCGGCATACAGTGCTTATTACAAAATTAAATTTTGGGATTTTAGCATTAAACCGAACAAAACAACCGAAATTTTTATTGTGGACGCACACATTTCGTTTAAGGCAATCGGTGAAGATGTGAAAGTTTTGCTTGCAACACCGAGCGTTTCAAAAGAATTTAAAATTTTAAATGAAGATGTTTCGGCAAAAAATTATGAATTTACAAAAGATTCCAACACAAACAGAATGATTTTTACATCATCAAAAAGAAAAGGAAAACAAGATATTTATTATCGTTTAACGGTTTATGATAATGAAGAAACGCGAGGAAAAGTCCGTGAGAAGGTACCGCTTCCCCCTGAAAAACCGGTTTATGACGAGCAACAGCAACAGATGGCAAACGATATTTTAACGGCTTCTCAGGAAATGGAAGGAAATTTGCCCCAAAAATTGATTGCTTTGTTTAATCAATCGCCCTTAAATGAAAGTGTTGAGGCCTTCTTGCCGATACAGGCAAACAAACGCGAAAGAGCGCTGGCCGTTATAGATTTGCTTGCCTTAAAAGATGTGCCTGCACGTCTTGTGCGTGGTGTTAAATTAATTGAAGGCAAAAAAGCCTCGTCAGCGGATTTAATGCTTGAAGCGTATGAAAGCGGAAAATGGCGTCTTTACGATTTGCAAACGGCCAAAGAAGGTCTGCCGAAGAATTTTATTTTGTTTCAAAGAGGAACAAAGTCTCTCTTGGATGTTGAAGGCGGTGAAGATTCAAGTGTGAGGTTTTCGGTTTTAAAATCGGTGACATCATCGTTTAAAATGGCGGAACATCGCTCAAAATTAACATCAACGGACGGGCTTTATAAGTTTTCAATTTATCACTTGCCGCTTGTGGAACAAAACATCTTAAAATGGCTGATGGTTTTTCCGTTGGGTATTTTGGTTGTTGTTTTAATGCGA
This sequence comes from Alphaproteobacteria bacterium UBA1254, assembly GCA_002308495.1. Taxonomy (GTDB): domain Bacteria; phylum Pseudomonadota; class Alphaproteobacteria; order RF32; family CAG-239; genus UBA1254. Next base: position 31,856 of record DBVW01000013.1, on the reverse strand, counting down.
AATGTGGTCGGTGTGCCGACAATGGGCACATTTACGCCGATGTTGGTTGCCATGTCGTTTGTTGAAACGGGATTGGGCGCAGGTTTGATATGTTTCGGCTTGATTGTTGCCATAGGTATTGCTTTAAGAGGGTTGCTTTCAAAGTTAAATTTGCTTTTGGTGCCGAGAATTTCATCTGTTGTCATCTTTGTGATTTTAATTATCGAAACGCTTGCCGTCATCGGACATAATTTTGATTTGAAAGTCAGCTCATCGGCTGTCTTTTTCCCGATTATTATTACGGCATGGATTATTGAACGCATTTCAATTACTTGGGAAGAAGAGGGGGCAAAAAATGCCAGAAAAGAAATTTTTTGGACGATGGTAACGGCTCTTTCAACATATTTTGTGATTGCAAGCGAATATATCAGGCACTTTATGTTTGCTTTTAACGAAGTTAATTTGGTGATTTTATTCATCGTTATGCTTTTGGGAACATATACGGGCTATCGTTTAACGGAACTCAAACGTTTTTATCCGCTTTTGAAAGGTAAATAATGTTTGAAGTTTTTAAAATTTCCAAAAAACTGAAAGAACTTGGCATTTTAGGAATGAATGCCAGAAATTATAAATTTATTTCGGCATTAAACAAACGCTGTTTATATCCGCTTGTTGATGACAAGGTTCAAACAAAAGAGCTCGCACTTAAAGCGGGAATTAATACAACCTCTGAAATCGGACTGATTGAATATCAGCATCAGGTTAAAAATTTTCGAGATATGGTTCGAGGGTGTCCCGAATTTGTGATTAAACCGGCGCACGGAAGCGGCGGAAAAGGCGTTTTGGTCATCAAAAAGTGGGATAATGAGTGTTTTATAACCGCATCGGAAAAAGTGCTGACGTATAATCAGGTTTATCAGCATATTTCAAATATTTTAAGCGGTCTGTACAGCTTAGGCGGGCAATATGATACGGCGCTGATTGAAGAAATGGTTCACTTTAGCAATGTATTTGAAAAATTCAGCTATCAAGGAGTGCCCGATGTCAGAATTATTGTTTATAAAGGCTATCCGGCAATGGCAATGACGCGTTTGGCAACATCAGAATCAGGCGGACGCGCCAATTTGCACCAAGGGGCCGTGGGTGTCGGTCTTGATATTAAAACCGGAAAAACGTTGACGGCCGTAATGTGCGGCAAGCCGATAAGCCAGCATCCGGATACAAAGGCGGATTTGAAAACACTTTGTGTGCCGATGTGGAAAGAGCATTTATTGATCGGAGCAAAGGCCTACGAAATGACATCACTCGGCTATTTGGGAGCAGATATCGTTTTAGACAGAGAAAAAGGGCCGATGATGCTTGAGCTCAATGCAAGACCCGGTCTTGCCATTCAAATAGCCAATTCTGCCGGATTGATTAAAGCAATCAAAAACATTGAAAAATACTACCCGAAAAACTTATCTCCCGAAGAAAGAGTGGATTTCATCTTGAATAATGATTGTTAAAACCCTAAATCAAAAACAGAGCAAAAATTTTTAAGATAAAGGAAAGAAAAATGTCAGAATTTTTAAAGAAATCGGAAACAAAAAATTTAGGCAAAACAGAAACAAAAAGCTTAAATTCGGCTGAAACGAAAAAACTTGAGATGAGCCGGACAAGACATAAAAAAATAAAACACTCATATAATGTTAAAGATCCGGAAAATGCGATTTTGCTCAAGCTCAAAGACGGCGATGTGGTTATCGAAATGTTTGAAGACGTGGCGCCGATTCATGTCAAACGCATTAAAGAACTCGTCCGCAGTGGCTTTTATAACGGTTTGAAATTTCATCGTGTGATAGACGGTTTTATGGCTCAAACGGGGTGTCCTTTAGGGACGGGAACGGGCGGCAGCGGCCAAAAGCTTAAAGCGGAATTTAATAAAAAAGAACATAAGCGCGGCACGGTTTCAATGGCACGTGCAATGTCGCCGGATTCGGCCGACAGCCAATTTTTTATTTGTTTCGCCGATGCGCCGTGGCTCAATGGTCAATATACTGTTTGGGGTGAGGTAACTTCGGGTATGGAATATGTCGACAACATCAAAAAGGGCGACGGATACAACGGCATGGTTGAAAATCCGGACTTAATCATCAGTATGAGTGTTATTGCCGACTTATAAACATTTTTTTAGGAACAAATATGGAAGATCTTTCAAAATATATTGAACACACGCTTTTAAAGCAAAATGCGTATCAGGCCGATTTTTTGAAGCTTTTTGATGAGGCGAAAAAAAATCATTTTTTAGGTGTATGTGTCAATCCGGCATACGTTAAGCTTGCAAAAGAAAATTTAGCAAAAACGGATGTTAAAGTTGTAACGGTTGTCGGTTTTCCTTTGGGTGCAAACTTGCCCGAAGTTAAGGCTTTTGAAGCTCAAAAAGCAATCAAAGACGGTGCGGATGAAATAGATATGGTCATCAATGTTTCAAACATTAAAAACAAAGATTGGGATAATGTCTTGGATGATATCGAAACCGTCAAAAAAGCCTGCGGCAACACACCGCTTAAGGTTATTTTGGAGACCGATTTGCTAACTTCGGATGAGATAGAAAAAGCCTGTATTTTATGTATTGAAGGCAAGGCAGACTTTGTAAAAACGTCAACGGGGTTTGTCAAAGACGGCATCGGTGCAACGGCGGAAAATGTGGCACTGATGGCAAAAATCGTGAAACCTTACGGATTAAAAGTTAAAGCTTCGGGAGGTATCCGAGATCGCCAAAAAGCATTAAACTTGATAGAGGCGGGGGCAGACAGGCTCGGGACAAGCTCCGGCGTTCAAATCATTTCGGAAGAATAATAAAAAAACCGACCTTAAAAGAAGGTCGGCTTTTTTTAATCAAACGGATTTATATTGGTCACAGACACTTCGTGCAGGTTTCGCCGCAACCGTTCGGAACTTCGTCGGGTTCTTGACCTTCGGCGCAAGCTTTGTTGAGCTCGTATCCTTGAGGACATGTTTCTGCACAGCAACCGATTGCACGACCTTGCGCATCATATTTTTTCTTATAGTGAATATGATTTGTAATATCGTCAAGGCATTGGTCAAGTTTGTAGAAAGTTATGAAGCCGGCAGGATTAGAAACATCACCTTTCTTACAAGAGCTCTCGCAGACACCGAAATCAGGACAGTTGCCTTCGGTAATCGGATAGTCAGAGCAATCGTTTCTTAAGCACTCTTTGTTGTTGTCGGCAATATGGTAACCTGCTTCGCACTTTTCGATTTGATAATACATCTCGCCGCAAATCATTCTTGAATTATAGTTTAAGACATGCGACGGCAGCGGTTTAACATAAGAGTCGTTTGCAACCGCGCATGATTTATATTTGCCGTTACAGCCTAAACCCGTAAGTAAAACATCAAATTTGTTATCAGAATCGGTTGTTGTCCACTTATAAAGCGGATCATCGTCAGACAACGTGCATTTACATGTGCGACAAACTTCGCCGTCACTGCTGTAGGGTGAAGAAGCGATATATTCCCAACCTTCCGTATAGGCAACAATATCCCAACCGCCTTGTTCGTTAAGCTCTCTGATGGCATTAATCAAGTAGCAATCAGAAACGGAATTATAGGTCAAATCATAGTATTCGCCGTTTTGCGGAACAGGACATTGCAGAATATCGCAAGCCGTTCCGTTTTCGCTAAGCTTATAACCCTCGGAAGCAGGGCAATACCAACTTGAAATATACTGTGTGGTTTCACCGCAGGCGTTGCACTCTGATCTGACCGCCACAGCATGTTCCGGAACAAACAAATCAGTCGGACAATGACGGGCACATCTCTTATAGTGAGCGCCTGAAAGAATATTTCCGCTCGAATCATATTGAGCATCACAGCACGCATCTTCGCCTTTACCGTAAGGACCGACATTATTTCCGGCACCGTCCGTATAAGGACACAAATCAAGCGGAACCCGACATTCGCATTTATAGCAAAGCTTGCCTTTTAAGCCGCGGTCCTGCGGATCTGTTTTTATCCATCCTTCACCGACCGCGCCGGCCAGTCCGAGATTTTCGGCATAACAATCTTGAAGTCTGTAAGAGGACGGATCAATTCCTGAAGAGGTTAAAGGTCCTTCATATTCACCGATTTGGCAAGAAGCGGCAACGCACAAATCACCCTCTTTGATATAGCCTTCCTGACAGCTCCAACCGGTAATAACGCTTTTTTCTTCGGAACAGGTACAATCGGTCATGGTGCTGTAAATCGGGTTTGCATGAAGCGGAATGACGGTTTGATGCTTGCAAACGGTTTCTTTACAAGCCGCAGTATCTAAACAGCGCACTTGGTTAAAATCGGCGGGGCAAGGTATATATTCCGCACAATCGGTAAGCAGATCCTTATATCCCCAGCTGATACAAAGAGACGTATCATGCATAACGGTATCGACCTTTCCCTCGCATCCCAACAAATCAATTGAGCCGTCTTCGCACTGACATTTTAAGCAGGCAATACCATACGTTTCAAGAACAGTGTCAACAAGGACACAATCTGTTAATTCCGGTTGAATATCAAATAAATTTAAGTCGGAACATTTCCAAAGAGAACAGTTAAGTTTGCTCGAATCGAAGGGGCATGCAATACCGTTGCCGTCGGGACAAGATTCTTCCGTATAGCCGAGAATGGCGCATTTATCATGGTTATCTTGCAAACAAAATTCACTCGGATCGTCTAAAAGCGGGGATATGCCTATACGCCGCAATAAATTTGAAATGGAAGACGAACCCCCTCCCATTACGGTCTGTCCGCCAGTAAGCGTCTGTGCTTGAACAGAAAACGAAAAGAAGATCAAAAATAAAAATAACCTCATGGCCTTGGCCCCCGTATAATCGCGATATCTAAACTAGTCTAACATGTTTTATAATATTTTTCAACTTAAAAGATGTTTTTTATCAAAAACGTCATAAAAAGTTAATAAAAACTCGGTTTTGTCTCAGGTTTCTTTTCATCTGAAACCTTTCTGACAGCAACGACTTTTTGGAACATTTTAGCACGGTAGGTCTTTTTATACCAAGCAAAATGTGATTCCTTTCGGGCATAATTTCTAATCTGTTTATACCACAAATTTTCAACAAAAGGAAAATAAAGCCTGTTAAAAGGTTTGATGAAAAATCTTAAAATGTTCCATCGAGAAGGCATGTTATAGTCAATAAAGATGGCTCTTCCGCCTTCTTTGACGGCATCAAGCGCGTTGTTAACGACCTTTTCGCGCGAAGTTTCCGGCAATTCGTGAAGAAGCATAAAACAAATAACGGAATCATATTTCGCACTGTAGGGTTTGCGTGCATCGCTGATTTCAAAATCTATTTTCTTATCAATAAGCTGTTCTCTGCAACGATCAATTTGGACGGGTAAAACGTCTGAAACAACGTAAGAGCCGTATCTTCCGATCTTATCTGCCGTTTTTTGCATCTGTGAACCGAAAGTGCATCCGATCTGCAAAACAGAACTGTTTGTGCCGATTTCTTCAAGCAAATCGGCAATAAGCGTTTTTTTGGCGCCAAAGGTTAATATCGCCTGAATACGATCATCGTCCAAAAAGTGAGACACCCCCTTGTTTTTATAGATAAAACCATACAATTCTTTGATATAAGCGGGTTCTTTAACGATTTTAGAATTTTTGATGATATTGGCTTTGATAACAGGCATTTTTTTTCTCCTATAATCCGGCTTCTTCTTTTGAAATATATCCTTTTTTAACGGCTTCCATAACGGCGGCTGTTCGATTTAAAACACCGAGCGTTTTTAAAATAACGGTCATGTGAACTTTAACGGTTCCTTCCGTTAAGCCGAGTTCATAAGCAATAAGCTTGTTGGGCAAACCCTTGGCAATACCTCTGATAACATCAATCTGGCGAGGGGTGAGCTTTTTGTCTTTGGTCTTAGGCGGTTGGGGCGCCGAAAGATCCTTAAGCTTTTGAAATTCTTGAGAAAGTTCTGAGCTGACGGTCGCTTCATCCAAAAGTTCTTTCGGAATGTAAACACCGCCCGCCAAAACCAAATGGATAGCCGACAACATTAAATCATTGGATGAAGATTTCGGAATATAACCGGCAACGCCGATTTCGATTGTTTTTTGAACAATTTCTCTGTCGAAAACGGCCGAAATAACAATAATGGGCGTATCTTTCAAAAGAGTGTGAATTTTGCTCAAAGCGTCAAGGGGATTAGCTCCGGGCATCGCCAAATCAGTCATAATCAAATCGAAATTGTTCTTTTGCAAAGCCTCAAAAAGCTCATTATAGTTTTTAACCGCAGTAATATCGGGTTTGTCAAAATGCGATTGCAAAACAAACTGCAAGCCTTGCAAAAAAAGCTCATGATCATCAGCAATTAATATATTCATTCGTTTCTCCATTATTTCCAATCTCCGCAAAAAGCCTGCCAACAGGAAAGGGCGGCAAGCGAGGCTGTTTCTGCGCGCAAAATCCGATGCCCGAGAGAAACAGCTGAAGTATAAGATAAACTTTTTAATAATTCGAGTTCTTTTGAAGAAAAACCGCCTTCGGGACCGACCAAAAAGGCAACAGGTTCTTTCATTTGCTTTGCGCAAGCAGAAAAACTGCGTCCTTGTCCGGTTTCATCCAAATAAACAAGTTTTCTGTTTTGAGGCCAGGTTTTTAAAAGCTTTTCAAGGGGCAAAAAATCGCCGAGTTCGGGCAAATCCTGCCGTCTTGATTGTTCGGCAGCCTCAATGATTTGAGCTTTCAATCGTTCGGGTTTAATATTTGAAGCGGTGGTATATTCGCTCCGAACGGGGATAATTTTACGGGCGCCGAGTTCAACGGCTTTTTGAACAACAATATCGGTATTATCTTTCTTCAAAACCGCAAACAAAAGCCAAACATCGGGTGCTTTTTCAAAATCAAAGATTTTTTTGTTAACTTTTAAGATTAAATTTTTTTTCGTTTTCTGAGCAACGGTTGCGAGAAATTCGCCGTGCACCCCGTCAAAAAGAAAAACTTCGTCGTCAAGACCTAAACGCATCACATTGGAGAGATAATGCGTTTGAGCTTCGGTCGCTTCATAGATGCCGCCCGTTTCAAGAGGGGTGTAGGCAAAAAGACGGATTCTGTTTTTTCTGCTCATCAATCAAAAATTCTGTATAAGTTAAAATACTGGCTGTATTATAACAAAAGATGTGTTAATGAAAAAATAACAACAAACGAAAAAATGAAGGAAAAATGATGATTATTACGATTGACGGACCGGCAGGCGCCGGCAAATCAACTGTGGCTAAGATGATTTCCAANNCCGCCGGCAAAGGAACGGTTTCAAGGGTTTTGGCTGAAAAATATAAGCTTGCCTATTTTGATACCGGTATGATTTATCGTGCCGTCGGGCTTGATATGGTCTTAAAAGGCTTAGATCCGGAAAACGAAGAAGAAGCCTTGAAAATTGCCCGAGAAATGACTTTTGAAAAAATGATGGAGCTCTCTTTAAACCCTGATTTCAGAACAGATATCGGTGGACAGGCAGCTTCCAAGGTTTCGGCGATTAATTCGGTTCGTCAGGTGCTTTTGAAAATGCAACAGGATTTTGCTCTTTCGCCTGTTTTTGCAGACGGAACAAAGGCAAACGGTGTGATTTATGATGGGCGAGATACCGGAACGGTCGTTTGCCCTCACGCTGATATTAAGTTTTTTGTAACAGCTTCAACCGAAGTTCGTGCGATGCGCAGATTTAAAGAATTTGAGGAAAAAGGCATCAACACGACTTATCAGAAAGTTTTGGACGATATGATAGCGCGTGATAAACGCGATTCGGAGCGTAAATCGGCACCAATGAAACCGGCAGAGGATGCCATATTGCTGGATACGTCAGATATGAATGTTGAAGCCGAAATTAACGCTGTTTTGAAAATTGTTGAAGAAAAAATGAAAGCCGCTTAAGAAATATAAAATATCCTTGACAAAATTTAAGCGTGTGCTATCTTCAAAGCCTCATTTGTAAGATTATGTTTCACAATTAAAAAATTATCATATGATAGATGACGGAACTATTGGGATTTCGTATCCGCACCGCTGTTATCTGTATGACAGCAGGTTAATAAACAGTGAAGTTCTTCGTAAATTATCCACGCGAAGGGTTCTGACGCCGGAATATGTGCAACACATGATATGGCCGGATTTTGTTTCTGTACAAGGCTTTTCAATTGCACAATTGAAAGAGAAGATGTCGGTGGGGCTCTTTCGTATCAACGAAGCTTACTGGCCTGAACTGAAAGATCAACCGATCGCGCTCTATGAAGGAAAATTCGTTTTCCATGCGACTGTCTCTCATTTAGGCACCCCGTATTATCTGCTTTGGCCTTTAGGCAGTGAGAGTATCTATGTCATACCTTGCGAGAGGGCACGCCTGTTTTACTACAAAAAGTTTAACGGTCCCGTTGAAATCGAATTAGGCAGAAGCTGGAAGCAGTTTCAAGCCTACGACCATCCGTTTACGGAGCGTTTTTGCTTTTCACGTACCTATAAAGTCAATTATCTTTTAGGTGTTTTCGAAAAGCGGCCTCTTTCGGTTGAAGCGATCAATGACGTGGTGTGCTACAAAGGCTACTACGATGATGCTCAAGAGGCGTGCGTCTTGGATGAGAAAGTCCTTTATCCGCCTTTCTGGCTTGTTAAGCACAAAGATGATATTAAGCCCTTGGATGCTCCTGAATATGTCCGATCGGGAATCTATACGGATTAAGAAAAGCCTCTCTTTCGAGAGGCTTTTCTTTATTTTTGAATCTCAAACCAAACCGCTTTCAAAACTTTTAAAAACTCATCTTGAGGAATGTTAATTTTATCGGGATACGGTTTTTCTTCCAAATTTTTAATTGTGTCATCGGGCACATATTTTCCCATGAAATGACGAATAAACGCCCATTTTGCGGCGTTAAAATTTGAAATATCATAACCGATGTCGCCCAAAAGCGTTTTTTCATCTTTAAGATTAACTTTTTGTGTGTTTTTGACATCATACCAAACGCCCAAACCGTGTTTTGCAAAATAAGCCCAAGGGAATGCTTTGCCGGGGTCGGCTTTTCTTGTCGGTGCGATATCCGAATGGGCCAAAATCCGCTCTTTTTTAATGTGATATTTGCGCTTTAGATGCTGACAAAGTCGGATGAGCGCCGAAATTTGAGAAAAGGGATATTTTTTTTGCCCGAAACTTTCGGAACAAAGCTCAATACCGATTGAGTTGTGATTAAGGTTTTCCTGCCCCCTCCAAAAGCTCACGCCGGCATGCCATGCGCGCTTATCATCAGCAACACACTGATAAATTTTTCCTTTTTCATCAATGATATAATGCGGTGAAACTTCATGGCTCTTAAAACCATCAACGGCGTCTTTGAACGAATGTGCCACGGCATGGACAACAATCATATCAATTTTTGCATTTCGTTCATCAAAATAAGGCAAAGGAATTTGTTTCATTTTATCTCTCAAGTTTTTTGTATTTTAAGCGGTGGGGTTTGACGGCCTCATCACCCAAGCGTCTGCGTTTGTCTTTTTCATATTCTTCGAAGTTTCCTTCAAACCATTCGACATGCCCTTCGTCTTCATAAGCCAAAATGTGCGTCGCCAAGCGGTCTAGAAACCAGCGGTCGTGTGAGGTTACCAAAACGCACCCGGGATATGCCATAATGCCTTCTTCCAAAGAGCGGAGTGTATCAACGTCCAAATCATTTGTCGGCTCATCAAGCAAAATAACATTTGCGCCTTTTTTGAGCATTTTTGCAAGATGCACTCTGTTGCGCTCACCGCCCGAAAGCTGACCGACCTTCTTTTGCTGATCGGCACTCTTAAAGTTAAACTGACCGACATAAGCGCGGCTTGGCATCTGTTTTTTGCCGAGCATCATCATATCAAGCCCATCCGAAATTTCTTCCCAAACGGTTTTATCGGCGCTCAATTCGTCGCGGGTTTGGTCAACATAGCCCAAATCGACCGTGTCGCCTATTCTGATTTCACCCGAATCAGGCTTTTCCTGACCGGTAATCATCTTAAATAAGGTTGTTTTGCCGGCGCCGTTCGGCCCGATAATGCCGACAATTGCCCCTTTCGGAATTTTAAACGAGAGATTATCAATCAAAACCCTGTCGCCGAAGGCTTTTGAAATGTTTTTCGCCTCAATGACCAAATCGCCCAACCGCTCGGTCATCGGGATGTTGATGTAAGCATGCGTGATTTTGTCTTTAACGGATTGTTGCAATAACTCATCATAAGCGTTAATACGTGCTTTTGACTTTGCCTGACGTGCCTTGGGGTTCTTTTGAATCCATTCGAGCTCATTGGCAAGTGTTTTTTGACGGGCTGTTTCTTCACGTTCTTCCTGTTCCAAACGTTTTTGCTTTTGCTCAAGCCATGAAGAATAATTTCCCTCATAAGGAATGCCTTGTCCGCGGTCAAGTTCCAAAATCCAGCCTGTCACGTTATCTAAAAAGTATCGGTCGTGGGTAACCATCACAACCGTTCCTTTGTAGTCTTTTAAGTGTTGTTCGAGCCACGCCACCGATTCGGCGTCCAAATGGTTTGTCGGCTCGTCTAAAAGAAGCAAATCAGGCTTTGAAAGAAGAAGTCTGCATAAAGCAACACGCCTTTTTTCACCGCCCGAAAGTTTCATCACATCAGCATCTTTCGGCGGACAACGCAAAGCATCCATCGCAATTTCAAGCGTTCGTTCCAAATCCCACCCGTTGCACGCATCTATTTTTTCGGAAAGTTCTGCCTGGCGTTCAATGAGTTTGTTCATTTCATCATCACTCATCGGTTCGGCAAATTTTAACGAAACCTCTTCAAATTCTTTTAATAAATCTCTGACTTCGGAAACGCCGTCCATGACATTTTCGATAACATTTTTTTTCGGGTCAAGCTTCGGCTCCTGCTCCAAATAACCGACTTTGACGCCGTCGGCAGCCCATGCTTCGCCGTTAAATTCTTTATCAACGCCAGCCATAATTTTCAAAAGCGTTGATTTACCGGCACCGTTTACACCTAAAACACCGATTTTGGCACCGGGCAAAAATGACAGGGTAATTCCTTTGAAAAGCTCTTTTCCGCCCGGAAAAACCTTGCTTAAATTTTGCATAACAAAAACATATTGATAATTGGGCATTTATTCTTTTCCTTCTTAATCAATGTGCAGATTTAAAAACCGTCTTTAGCCTGACGTTCGCGCAAAGCTTGTTTGAATTTCGGGTCGTTTAAAATGGCATTATGCTGTGTTTGATAAAGCTTAATCATCTCATCACGGGCATTCGGATCTTTTTCATAAACAAGTGTGGCATCATAAGCATGACGCGGTTTAACGATTTTCCCGTCAGGCATTTTAATTGTGCCGTCACCATACAAAACGGCCTTAAAAATTTGTTGATTATCAAAAGCTTGTGAAATTTGATAACAATCTGCCATATTATCTTTGATTTTGGAGATAAAAGCTTCGGCTTTGGCTTCATTAAAAGCGCGCATCCCTTGCTCCTGCATATCATCGCTTTGGGCTTTGCTGATTAAAATCGCGCGGGCTAAAAGCTCAAAAGTATCGTATTTTGAAGCCTTACAGGCAAGACCTTGCCCCGAAACATAGCCGAGCGAGCGAACTTCTTCAATATAGGTCGGCTCGGCAGCATTGGCGTTTAAGACAGGCAAAACAAGCAAAAAAGCATAAAATAAAATTTTTTTCATAAGTTATTCCTCTTATTAAAATATGCGAACATGATACATAAAATAAGTAAAAAAGCAATTAAAATAAAAAAAATCATAAAATAAAAAAATTTTAGTTGACAATTCATATCTTTTAGAATATCTTGCGCGCAAATGTAACGAAAAGGAATAAAAAAATGAAGTGCTACAGTTCTTTGAAATCTAAGAAAACGCGCGATAAAGACTGCAAGGTTGTTCGCCGCAAAGGTCGCGTTTATGTTATCAATAAAAAGAATCCGAAGCTCAAAGCTCGTCAGGGATAATCTTTAGTATTGCATTGAAAAGTTTAAAACCCGCTGTTTTCAAGCGGGTTTTTAATTTTTTTCAACCAACTTAGTAAAGAAAATTTTTTTTTCCTTGCATTATTAATAATATTTTCTATAAAAATTCTTGACAAAATGTCAAAAAAGTGGTATAGTGCCCGAAGAAATCTAATTATGAATATTTATTGTTAATTGATATGAAGACAAAAACTCTTTTTATCATGGTGGTAGCGCTTATGGCCATGATCGCCGGCGGTTGCAAAAAGACCGTTGAGACCACACCTCTTGAATCAGCGAGCACAATCGTTGATATCAAAGAGGGTAAAGGCACTATGTTCTCTTTAGACAATGGTGTCAAAGTAAAGGTCAGAGGAGACAAAGTTTCCGCTTATTCGCCTGAAGGCGTAAAAGTTTTCTCTCGCCTTGATCGGAATATTGCCTTTCTTTGGAGCTGTGCATGCGTCGGTCAGAAGGTTGTGTTCAAGGCAGACAAGTGTATGTTGATTCCGGCACTCACCTATTACTACCAAAAAGCAGATGGCAAAATCACGTATTGCTACAACGAAGCTAGAAAAGCTTGGGTGAGACCTCAATCAAAAACATTTGACTGTGCAACCCCGTTGCTTAAAATATTGTTTATTCTTTTTCAGTGCATTCTGCTTATATCGGTGGTGTTTTGTGGAATTGCCTTTAATAAAGCAACGGGCACTTGGAAACGGGATACATCAAATTTTTTTGCCATATTCCACTATAATTATCTGTCGCTTTCGTGGGAGAAACCTCTTTGGGAGTCGATTTACAATATAAGCATTATTGCGGGGGGCATTTCAGGTACCCTTTCTTTTTTCTTCTGGATTTTCGACCCCTACAGGAATACATGGTTTGATGGATTCTTTGCCTTATGGGTAGGTTTCTCCCTCTTTGTGATGGAGATAATGCTGATAATAACCGCTGTTTTGATTATCGTAGCCATCATTGCGCAATTTGCGACTGATGAAAAGAGCGGTAGTATTTTATAGCGTACATTCCCTCGGTTTTCTAAAGCTTATCGTGAAAATGATTTGCTTTGAAAGCCGAGTTTTTTTATTTAAACGTAATATAGATAAGCCTAAAACGAAAAAAACACTTGAAATTTCAAAAATATGGTGTATAAAAAGCGCATCTTTGAAACAAAGGGTGCGCTTTTTTCAAAGTTTTTTAACACGCACAAGTCCGCTTTTTATATAAGGTCTGGCATTTTTTTGAAATTTATTTTTTATGACAAATACAGAATTTAAAATCCCTGAAACAACAGAAAATTTTGAAGAACTTTTAAACGAACAGTTCGGCGATAAAGGTATTGTCGGCTCTGTTGTTAAAGGCACAATTATTCGTTTAACGGACGATTTTGCAATGGTTGATGTCGGCCTCAAATCAGAAGGTCGCATTCCGCTTCGTGAATTCGGTCAAAATCCCGAATTAAAAGTCGGCGATGTTGTTGAAGTTATGGTCGATCGTTATGAAGACCGCGACGGCAACATTGTTTTATCTCGTGAAAAAGCCCGCCGTGAAGAAGCTTGGGTAGAACTCGAGAAATTGATGAACGCCGGCGAACGCGTTAACGGTGTTATTTTCGGTCGTGTTAAAGGCGGCTTCACCGTTGATTTGCAAGGTGCAATCGCTTTCTTGCCGGGCTCTCAAATTGACATTCGCCCGATTAAAGACATCACACCTTTGATGGGCATTTCTCAGCCTTTCCAAATTTTGAAAATGGATAGAGAACGCGGCAACATCGTTGTTTCTCGCCGTGTTGTTTTGGAAGAAACACGCGCCGAAGCAAGAGCCGAACTCATTGACACAATCAAAGAAGGTGCCGTTTTGGACGGTTTGGTTAAAAACATCACAGATTACGGTGCATTTATTGATTTGGGCGGTGTTGACGGTTTGTTGCACGTTACCGATATTTCTTGGAAACGTATCAATCACCCTGCAGAAGTTTTATCTGTCGGTCAAACGGTTAAAGTCCAAGTTATTAAATTCAATGAAGATACACAACGCATCAGCTTAGGCATGAAACAACTCGAGAAAGATCCTTGGGAAGCCGTTGCCGGTAAATATAAAGTCGGCGACGTTTGCAAAGGCGTTGTTACAAACATTACGGATTACGGTGCATTCGTTGAGCTCGAAGACGGCATTGAAGGTTTGGTTCACGTTTCAGAAATGAGCTGGACACGCAAAAATGTTCATCCGGGCAAAATTGTTTCAACATCTGAAGAAGTTGAAGTTAAGGTTTTGGAAGTTGATCCCGAAAAGAGAAGAATCAGCCTCGGCATCAAACAATGCCAACCGAATCCTTGGGCAGCTTATGTTGAACAGCATCCGGCCGGATCTGTTATTGAAGGCACAATCAAAAACATCACTGAATTTGGTTTGTTTGTCGGCTTAACAGATGAAATCGACGGTATGATTCACCTCTCGGATATCGCTTGGGGTGAAAGCGGCGAAGAAGCTGTTAAAAATTATGAAAAAGGCCAAACAATCAAAGCCAAAATCATTGACGTTGATGTTGAAAAAGAACGCATCAGCTTAGGCATTAAACAATTGGATGAAAACAATGCGGCACTTGCTTTGGAAAACCTCAAAAAAGGTGATGTTGTCAAAGCAATCGTAAAGAGCATTGATGACAAAGGCGTTAATGTTGAAGTTGAAGGCATTCCGGCTATGATTAAGAAAGCCGATCTTTCAAAAGATAAAGAAGGCCAAAATCCCGAGAACTATCACGAAGGCGATGTTTTGGAAGCAAAATTAACCTCCGTTGACAGAAAGAACGGTAAACTTGGCGTTTCTGTTAAAGCTTTTGAAATCGAAGAAGAAAAGAAGGCTTTGGAAGAATATGCAAATTCCAATGACGGAAACACTTCTTTGGGCGATGCTTTAGGCGAAGCTTTGAAAAAAGCCAACTAACAGGCCTTAAGTAAAATTAAAAGAACCGAGCTTTTGCCCGGTTCTTTTTTCTTTAAAGTGTAAACAAAAAAGGAATCTATTTTTTTACGATTCTATAAAATTGATTTTTCTTGACTTTGCAATAAAATTAAGGTATGATTTTTGCATAAGGAATCGTAAAAAAATAGGTTCCTTAAAACTTTACGTTTATGCTATCAGAAACGTAAAAGTAAAAGGAGAAAGAAATGAATAGAAAAGTCCTATTAATTGTGGTGCTGTTCTCTGTTTTTATCGTTCATAAGGTTGTGGCCTATGAGGCATTTTATGATGATAATGGTAATATGATTAAAGAGGTTTACAATAACGGCAGTTATGCAGAATTTACCTATGATGGAAACAACAATCTTTTGACGAACACAATATATGGAGGCGAAGGAATGCCTCCCTCAAAAAGGTACGCATATACTTATGACGCCAATAATAATATGACATCATCTTTGGTATATAACAGTGCTGAAGATATTGAGCGAGATTATCCGATTAATAAACAAGAATGGACTTATGATTCAAATAACCGTCAAACATCATATGTGTATTATCATACCGACTGGTCAATAATTAACAACGCGCCGGATAGAAAAGAAACGTGGGATTTTGATGATACTTCAGGCAAAGAAACATATTTGCTTTATAAAACGCCGGAATCCGTTGCGGCAAACCAAGCTGATGAGAAAAAAGAAACTATTTATAATGAAGATTTGCAATACTATAACGAGACTTACTATTATACACAAGAATCTATTGCTTCAGATGAACCGGATTATAAAAGAGAGGGATGGTTTGATGAGCAAAAAGGAACATGGAATACAAAATATTACGAAACATCAGAATCTATTTCTTCGGGAACAGCTGATTATATTGAAGTGTATCATGATGAAAATGGGCAGTCTGAAAGATTTGATTCTCAAGGAAGAATTAATGGTATCCAAGGTATGGGGATTGAATATAATGAAGAAGGTCAAATGAAACGCCTTATCGGTCCATGCTATTCTTGATTTAAATAGGAGAAAAAAATGAAAATTAAAATATTAGTAGCAATCTTTGTTCTAGGGTGTTTTGTTTGTAATCAATCGGTTGCTTGCAATGATATGAACATTGAATATGGCGACGGAGGGGGTGTAACAGTTAAAAATTATAATGGTGAGGTTGTCGGAACATATGAAAACATTGATGATATGTTTTTGCAAATGTTCGGATATATACCTGAAATGCAACTTTCTGAAAGCAGTATGACACCACCGAGCAATCATAATACTACTTCTTCATCATCTAACAAACAAAGAGGACGATTAATTTATACTGTTGAAGAGGCGGAAGCTCTTTCTAAACCGACTGGAAATAAGTTCCGTATTCGCTATAAATAGGAAAAAGCCCGATTGTTTCGGGCTTTTTTCATATCTCATTTTGGCTTAAAATATCTTTTAGCGTTTGAGCCGATTGGCGCAGCTTTTGAGCTTCCGCCTCATTTAATTGAATCGGCACATGCGTTTCAACACCGTCTTTACCGACAATGGCCGGCATACTCAAGGATATCCCCTCAATGCCGTAATCACCGTGCATCATCCACGAGATTGGCAAAATGGATTTTTCATCGCGCATAATCGCTTCGCAAATACGCTTAACGGACATCGCGATGCCGTAATAAGTTGCCTTTTTCTTTTCAATAATTTCATAAGCGCTGTTTTTAACATCATTTGCAATCTTTTCCATTGCTTCTTCATGATGAAAATGACCGCGCATTTCACAAAACTTGTTAAGCTCAATGCCCGAAACATTAGCCGACGACCAAGCCGCAATCTCTGAATCGCCATGCTCGCCGATAATAAAGGCGTGAACGCTTCTTGGGTCAACGTTCAAGTGATTGCCGAGCTCATATTTTAAGCGTGCCGTATCTAAAACCGTGCCCGAGCCCAAAACATGATTTTCGGGCAGTCCCGAACATTTGATGGCAACGGTTGTTAAAATATCGACAGGGTTGGCAACGACAAGCAAAATACCATGAAAACCGCTTTGTTTAATTTGAGGCAGAATAACCTTAAAAATCGAAATGTTTTTCTTAACCAAATCAAGCCGTGTTTCCCCCGGCTTTTGATTAGCCCCTGCCGTTAAAACAATTAAATCGGCATCGTTAACATCATCATATCCGCCGGCATAAATCTTAACGGGTTTGGCAAACGGCACACCGTGGCTGATATCCAGTGCTTCGCCCTCGGCTTTGCTTTTCTCTGAATCGATTAAAACCATTTCGGAAAACAAACCCGATTGCATCAGCGCAAAAGCGCTCGCTGCGCCGACAAATCCGCAGCCGATAATGACGACTTTTCGCCCTTGTTTGCAGTTTGAACAATTTTTTTGCATATTTTTTCCTTCTTTTTATTTTCACTTATCCTAAAATGTAATCGATTTAAAAAAAAAGAAAAGAGATTTTTTTTAATCTTTTGTCTGCATGATAAAGAAAATATGCTTGAAGTTTTATCAAAACCGCTTAAAATAAAGCAAATAATAAGAATAAAAACAAGGAGAAAAATATAAAATGTCAAAAATACTCGTTACTTCGGCTTTGCCTTACATCAACGGTGTGCCTCATCTAGGGCACATGGTCGGTTGCTTGCTTCCGTCCGATGTTTATGCAAGGTTTATGCGAATGATGGAGGAAGACGTTTTATATATTGTCGGCACGGATGAACACGGCACAACCTCCGAAGTCGGTGCTTTAAAAGCGGGAATGGATGTTCAAAGCTATTGCGATATGAACCATGAGCGCCATTATAAAACCTACAAAGATTTTAATCTGTCGTTTGACTATTTCGGACGCACATCTTCCGAGCAAAATAAAGAAATGACTTATCAAATCTTTGAAGCGTTGGATAAAAACGGCTTCATTGAAGAACGCACGGTCAAACAGGTTTACTCGATTGACGATAAAATGTTTTTGGCTGATCGCTACATCACGGGGACATGCCCTCATTGCGGCTATGAAAAGGCAAGAGGCGATCAATGCGAAAACTGCACCAAAGTTTTGGAGCCGACCGATTTAATTAATCCTAAAAGCACAATTTCAGGTTCAAGTAATTTGGAAGTAAGAGAATCAAAACACCTTTTCTTAAATCTGCCGAAAATTGAACCAAAGCTTAGAGAATGGCTTAAAACAAAAGAGGCTTTTTGGCCGGATGTTGCTTATTCAATTGCGTTAAAATGGCTTAAAGAAGGTTTAGAGCCGCGTTGCATTACGCGTGATTTGAAGTGGGGATTTCCCGTTCCCAAAAAAGGCTATGAAGACAAGGTTTTTTACGTTTGGTTTGACGCGCCGATCGGCTATATCGGTATCACAAAAGAGTGGTCTGACGAAAAACCCGATGAACGCAACTTCAAAGATTGGTGGTTTGGTGGCGATGATGTTTACTATGTTCAGTTTATGGGCAAAGACAACGTGCCGTATCATGCTATCACATTTCCGGCAACGCTTTTGGGAACAGGCATGAACTTTAAAAAAGTGGACTACTTAAAAGGTTTCAGCTACTTAACTTATGAGGGCGGTAAATTTTCAAAATCAGAAAACAGAGGTGTTTTTGCAGGCGATGCCATAGAAGAATTGCCGGCTGATTATTGGCGCTACTTTTTGATGAGCAACGCACCTGAAAGCTCTGATTCAAGTTTTACGTTTGATCTGTTTTCGGGTGTTGTCAATAAAGACTTAAACGGTGTTTTGGGAAATTTCGTGTCGCGTGTTTTGAAAATGACCTCTTCTAAAATCGGTAATACCGTTCCTCTAATCGGTGAATGGACTGATTTAGAAAAAGAACTTGCAAAGAATCTTCAAACGCACATTGATTTATATTTCAAATATTTCAAAGTTCTTGAGTTCAGAAAAGCCTTGGCAGAATTACGAGCCGTTTGGGTTGAGGGCAACAACTATATTACCGCGGCAGAACCTTGGACGGTTATTAAAGAAGATCCGGCGCGTGCGGGAGCTATCTTAAACGTATGCATCAATTTAATTCGTATTTTCGCGCTGTTGAGTTTTCCGATTATGCCGCAAACATCCGAAAATATGATGGCGCGCTTGAACTTAAAAATTGATGAGCACAAAGGTCTTAAAGATTTTGATGTTCAAAAAGAGCTTGTTTTCTTTAAAGGCGGTGAATCTTTTGAAGTCGGAGAGCCTTTGTTTGAACGTATTTCGCCTGAACGTTTGGAAGAATTAAAACAAAAATATGGGAGTGCTGAATAATGGAGTTTGAGAGTTTAAAAAGCTTGCGCTTACACGGATTTTCAAAGTTTTTACACGGGCTGTTTTTGCTGATAACCTATCCTTTAAGGCATCCGTTCAAGTTTTTGTTGATTGTTGCTTTGTTGATACTGTTTGCCTTTTTATTTCTGAATGAAGACAATCCGAAATTATTAAACAAAATAGAACAAAAAAAAGATACGGTTTTTAAAGAAACGCCTGTGGCAGACGCCCAAACGGCGCCGAAAAAGTTCGGTAAAAAATTTGCTTTAAAACATGCGGAGCCGGTGGCTCAGGAAACAGAAAAAAAGCCGGAAGAAAGCGAAGCCGTTGAAACGAAAGAAGAAACGAAATATCAGGTTTGGAACATAAATAAAGAAGGACAGGCGCAAGCTCCGAAACAAGAGCAAGTGCTTGAAGAAATCAAATCTTTAACCGAAGTTAAAAATATTGAAACACAACCTCAAGAGAAAGAATATTTATCGGATACCGATTGCGTCAATTGTTTGCCTTTGAAAGAAAAATGCACAAATTGTGTGCATCTTGAACCCGAAATAATTTCGGGGCAGGCGATCGTTTACGGACCGACGGAGCTTTATGTTGCTGACACATATTTATATCTCTACGGCATTGAATCTGACCCGCTCAAATATGATGCGGAAAAAGCAAAAATTTATTTGCGCGAATTAATCAATTCAGAAAAGGTTGAATGTAAAGTTGTACTCAAAACGACGGAAAATATACCATCGGCAATATGTTTCAGGGCAGACAAAAATATTAACAAAAGTATGGTAGAAGCGGGTTTCGCGGACAATACCGCTTTTTAAGGAAAAGGAAGATGTGGCAACCTGTTTTAATGATAGACGGTTTTATCTTAAGCATTTTGGGCTTGAGTATGTTTCTTCCGGCGGGGCTTGATATGTATGATTCCGGAGCAGAGTGGTCGCCGTTTTTAAATGCGGCTCTCGCGACGCTTTTTATCGGCATTTCGCTTTTTTTGGCGAACAGAAACAAAATTGAACGATTATCTTTGAGACAAGGTTATTTAATTACGGTGTTCAGTTGGGTAACGGTTGCCGTTTTTTCAAGTATTCCGTTTGTTTTAACGAAAACGGTGCCCGATATAACCTCGGCGTTTTTTGAAAGCGTTTCGGGCGTAACGGCAACGGGGGCAACAATTATGACAGATGTTGAAATTTTACCGCGTTCGATTCTGCTTTGGCGCTCAATGTTAAACGGATTGGGCGGTATCGGGATTGTTATTTTTGCAATAGCGATGTTGCCGTTTTTAGGCATCGGCGGTATGCAGATGTTTGAACGCGAAAGCAGTGATACGACAGATAAGCTAATGCCGAAATTTATAGATGTGGCGAAATGGATTTTAGCGGTCTATTTAAGCCTTGTAACATTGTGCGCCATCAGTCTTTATTTTTGCGGTATGGGGCGTTTCGACGCTCTCAATCATGCGCTTTCGGCGGTTGCAACAGCCGGCTTTTCCACAAAAAATGACTCAATAGCCTATTTTAACAGCGCCTCAATTGAGATGGTGTTGTCTTTATTTATGGTTTTAGGTGCGTTGCCGATGACATTTTACATTATCTTGTTTAAAAAACACGAAATGGATCCGCTGCGTCTGAGCCAAATCAAATATTTTTTAACATCGGTTTGCGTGTTCAGTTTAATTTTGGCTTTGTATTTGAGCTTGAGCAACCACATCCATTTTTTAAAAGCATTGCGTTTAAGTTCGTTTAATGTGATTGCGGTGATTACGACAACGGGCTTGTCTTCGGCGGATTATTTGGATTGGGGCGTTTGGACGGCTGTTTTCTTCACGCTTTTGTCGCTTCACGGCGGGTGTATCGGTTCAACGACGGGCTCAATCAAAGTGATGCGTTGGCAGGCGCTCAAATCATATTTCCACAAGGTTTTACTGTCATCAATCGAGCCAAACCGCGTTATTCCGGTGAAAATCGGCGAAGTTTCGATTTCTGAAAAAGCGATAAGTTCCGTATTTGTTTATATCATGTCATTTTTGGCATCAATCGCGGTTGTTGCCGTTTTGCTTAACTTTTTGGGTTATGATTTTACGACTTCGGTAACTGCTGCCGTTTCGAGCGTTACCAACACCGGACCGGGTGCGGCAAAAGCGATTAGCGCATCAGGAAATTTCGCATTTTTCTCCATACCGGCGAAATACATTTTATGTTTTGCCATGATTTTAGGCCGGCTTGAAATTATGACCGTTTTGGCGGTTTTAACCAAATCTTTTTGGAAGAAATAATTTTTAAAAGCATAAAGAAAAAAAGAACCTTTTTGACGGTCCGATAAAATCGATTTTTCTTGACTTTTCAATAAAATTGAGGTATAATTTCTCTAATAGGAATCGTAAAAATTTAAGGTTTCTTAAAAATTTACGGCTTATGATGAGAGAAAAGCGTTTTATGCCTTAAGGGTCATCAAAAAAGGAGAAATGAAATGAGCAAGAAGATTTTAGTTTTAGCCGGCATTTTAGTGCTCTTAAGTACCGAGGCTTGGGCAGGTTGTACAACGTATATGTATAATGGCAAAAAGACGCGTTATACGTGTACTTATACAGATGGTCACTACTACACATATTATTACGATTCACAAGGTCGAACAACTTCATATGTGTATTATGATACCACAAAAACGCTGACAAAGAAGCATGAATATTCGTATGACGAGGAAGGAACGCAAACGGTTGTTCAATATAACAGCCAAGCATCTATTGCAAGCAGCACGCCAGATACCAAGACAGAAAGCCATTATGATGCGAACGGAAATACCACTTTATATACAAAGTGGAGTACACCTGAAGCCGTTGCAAACGATGCGCCGGATTCGAGATACGAAGCGACCTATGATGATAACAAAAACAGAACATCATATATCTCTTATAATTCTGCAGAATCTATTGCAAACAATGCGCCGGATTCTAAATATGAAGCTACTTATGATGAAAACAGACACCAAACATCATATATATCTTGGCAATCGGCTGAATCGGTTGCCAATGATACGCCGGATTATAAATCGGAAAGCACTTATGATGAAAACGGGCATCAAACTTCAAGCATATATTGGCAATCAGCTGAATCGGTCGCAAACAACACACCGGATTATAAGAATGAAACAGTTTATGATGAAAACGGGCGTGAAGCATCATTCTTTATATGGAATTCTGCAGAAAGCATAGCAAACGACACACCGGATTATAAGAGAGAAACACTCCGTGATGAAAACGGATATACGAATGGAGAAATATATTATCAATCCAGAGAAGCCGTTGCAAGCAATACACCGGATTATAAATGGCAATCTGAGAGCACTTATGATGAAAACGGTTTTCAGATGTCGCACTCATATACGGAATGGCGTTCTGCTGAATCGATTGCAAATAATACGCCGGATTATAAATATAGAGATCGTCATACCGAAGATTGGAGCGTTAGTTTACAAGAAACATGGACCAGTTCACAATCAATTGCAGACGACACACCAGATGTTTATCGCTTTATGTCAAACGGTCAGGAATTTGTCTATGGTAAAAACGGTGAGTTGTTGCCGGGTAGTGGTGATGTGATGATATATGATGACCAAGGTCGTCTTATCAGAAGCGGCTGGTCAGGATGCTAAAAAAGGAGGGTAAGGCCATGAAAATGAAATTTTTTATGATAAGCTTGTTCGCAGCACTTCTGTTTTCAGTAAATGTTAAGGCAGAAGAAGGGGACGACGGCATTTGGTGCGGCGGTCAGACCTTTATCTATAATGATGACGGAACGTTTACGATAAGATGGGACGGCGGGTATGAAGAAACATATGATTCTTTAGATGACTATTATATGGAAAAGTATGGCTATTTGCCGGATAAAAACCTTGAAGGATCGGATTTAGCGCTGATGTTTGGAATTACGTTGCCGCAGAATTCTTCGAACAGTGGTAATGGTTTGAACAGACCGCGCGGGCGCCTGATTTATACTGTTCAAGAGGCAAGCGAAATCACAAAAGAAGGCGCAATTAACAAAGTTCGTCTAAGATATAGATAAAAATAGACTTAAAATTATTTTCGGTTTTTAATCTGCTCTAAAATATAAACTCTGACGGCAGAAGAAAGAGAGCGTGTACCGCGTTTGCTGTCAACTTCGGTAACAATATCGCTGACACGCCTGTTTTGAGTTTTCGCAATTTCTTTTAAGGTGTCATAAAACTCATCTTCTAAAGTAATGCTCGTTGTGTGGCGCTTGGCAATTAAAACAGATATTTTTCTCATTTATTTTTTCCGAAAACTGTCGATTGAAACAACTTCAGCGGGTTTGTCATTGGTTTTTTGAGCTTTTTCGACATCCATATCTTCTAATTTTGAAACACGCTCGGTCATTTCAAAACTTAAGCCGAATTTGGCAAACGGATCGGCAAAATAGGTAATGGCCTGAAACGGAATAACAAGCTTGTAAGGCACGCCGCCGAAAACGAGCGTAACCGAGAATTTATCGTTGCTGACGGACAAATCCGAAAATTGATGTTGCAAAACAATGGTCATATTTTCGGGATATTGAATTTGAAGCATTCTCGGAAGCTCAACGCCTTCAAAATTTGTCTTAAAGGTGATATAAAAATGATTTTCGCCGGGCAAACCCTGCGTAGAGGCTATTTTTAAAGCATCTCTGACAACGCCGAGCAAATTATGGCTGATGAGCTTGTCATAATTGATTTCGTTTAAAATATCCGTCATGTTAAAACCTTAAATTTCAATAGCATAAATGTCTTTAACACGCCAACCTTCGCCGAGCGGTGTCAAAACATAAATAATGCGACCTTGGCAAAGACCGAACCAATTGCCGTCGCAGGTGCTGTCGGTATGAATTTCAACCAAATCGGCGCTGATCGGTTTGATTTTAACAATTTGGAACGACATTTCCGTCGGCCGTTGCAAAGCTTCATCGGTCATAAAAATAAATTTAGGAAGCTTTGAATCGCGGCAACCGTTAAAATCCGGATTTAAGGTGCATTTGACGGCAAACTCAACGGCGCATGCCATAGGTGAATTTAATTTGCACGAAGACGGCAATTTGCCGGCTTTATAAAGATAAACCTTATCTTCAAAAGTTTTAGCGGCAATCTTCGGGTTCAAATCGCTGACGATAATCGGTTTGGAAACATAAGTCTTCCACTTATAAAGACAAACCAAGATAAGCATCATTAAAACAAAAGAAATCAGAATTTTTTTATACATCAGCTTTATCCTTCATCAATTAAAAAACATATCTTAAACCGACAGTATATTCCGCCGTATGATCAATATTTGAAATATGATCAAAGTTGATATATCTGGCAACGCCCCTCAAAGCAATATGAGGTGTCATTTGAGAAACGAGGCCGCCGCCGAAGCGATAGCCGTAACCTTCGTCGGAAGTGTGTCCGGCGGAAAGTGTCTTTTCTTTCAAAACATAAAAACCGGCGCCCGTTGTGGCAAAAGCCTTAAAGTTCAAAAAGGCGGGAGTATAGACAAAAACATCAAGCCCGTAAGCGCGGTAAGACGTTTTGTATTTTTCCGATTCGTTTATCTTTTTTGATTCTCTGCCGACCTGTGTATAAAAAACTTCGGTGCCGAAATAAGCGTTATAACTCGTGCCGATATTAAAACTGGCACCATAATATTGAGGGCGCAAAGAATAAGCTTTGGCCTTGTTATAAACGGCATCAAGACCGACATAGGGTGTATATTCGTTTTCTGCCGAAGCCGAATGGCTGACGAACAAAAGTCCTAAAAGTGCAATTAAAAAATATTTATTCATATTTTAAGCCTTTCTTTAATTGATTTATAACTTTTTTATATCATAATCAAACAAAAATAAAGTAAAATTTTGCTTTAATCCTTGTTGTCGGAACATTTTTGTGATATAAACAATAAAAGAGGGTATTCAAATGAGGAAAATAAAAACGGATAAACAAGACGGACGCACGATGATCGAAAGCATTGCCTACATCATGGTGATGATTACGTTGACCGTAACGGTGGCGATGGTTGTCAACAGCGGTTATCATAAATATGAGTGCAGTGTGATCCAACAACAACTGACCGATTTGAAAAAAGTGATTATGCAGCGTTATGCGGCAGACGGTCAATATGCAAATGTCAAATGGGACGATTTGTGCGCTGATGGCGTTGGACCGCGTTCTTTGATGCCGACCAGAGTTTGTGAAAAAGATTCTGAAGGAAATCAGTCGTGCCACTGTGCATTCCAAAAAGGAAAACATGCTTTTGACGGTCCTGTTTCAATCGGCAAAGGCGATTGCGCTTCCGAAGGAGAACAAGAATATTGCCAAACATATTGGATTGAGTTTGACGAATTGCCGGCGGATGTATGCGCACAGCTTGCTTTGAAAGCATGGGATGTAACCGAAGGCTCCGATTTGGAACGTATGGTTGTCAATACCAAAATATGGGGATGGGGCTATTCGCCGATTGTAACAGAAGGAGGAGCAAAGCCGCTTCCCGCCGTGGTTCAAGATGTAAGCGAGCAGTGTCAGGACGGATATGTTAACAAGATAAGGTGGTATTATAACTAAATATTGTTATTATATTGCTTAAAAATGTTGAAGTCTGAGCCGTAAACTGTTAAGCTGAATTAATTTATAAAGGAGAAAGCCAATGGTCGATTCGATTATATTACCGCCGGATTATAAACCTTCTAAAAAAGAAGAGTATATGTGCGATATGCAACTTGAATATTTCCGTCAGAAATTGGAGGCATGGAAAAAGTCTTTGGTTAACCAGTCGGAAGACACGCTTGAAGATTTGCGTCAAGGCGGGTTGAATCAGCCTGATGATATTGACAGAGCAGCGCTTGAAACAGACAAATCTCTTGATTTGCGCACCAAAGATCGCGCCCGTAAACTGATTTCGAAAATCAACGAAGCTCTTGAGCGTATTGCAGACGGCACATACGGCTATTGCGAAGAAACCGGAGAGCCAATCGGTATCGAGCGTTTGGAAGCCCGCCCGATTGCAACGCTTTCAATTGAAGCGCAGGAACGTCATGAGCGTATGGAAAAAACATACGACGATGAAGCTTAAAAATGGTATCTCAAACAAAAGATTTTATATTAGCCTCAGCATCGCCTCAGCGTAAACGCCTTCTTGAACAGATAGGTTTTGCGCCGAAAGAGGTTGTTTCGGCAGATATTAATGAGCAAGAAGAAAAATATGAAAAACCTCTGGAATATGTGCGCCGCATGGCTCGTCAAAAAGCTCTTGCCGTATCTGATTTAAGAAAAAACGAAAACATTTTGGCTTCTGACACAATCATTACGGTCGGTCGAAGAATTATTCACAAATCAAAAACACCGGAAGATCAAGAAAAAGTGATGCGTCTTTTATCGGGGCGCAATCATAAGGTTGTGACGGCGGTTTGTTTGATAGATAAAAAAGGCAAAATAGCCGACCGCGTTGTTACAACGCGTATTTCGATGAAACGTTTGTCCGAAGAAGAAATTAAAGCGTATGTCGCGAGCAACGAATGGGTCGGTGTTTGCGGCTACAAAATCGAAGGTTTGTTGGCAGGTTTTGTTCGTCAAATGGTCGGTTCGTTTACGGGCGTTGTCGGTTTGCCTTTGTATGAAACACGAAATTTAATATTAGGAGCAGGTATAAGATGAAAGCAGATACAATCGTTTATGAAAAAAAAGAAAATATTGTTCGTTTAGCTGTTTTGTGTGAAGGAAAAATGGTTGAGTTTGATACGTTTAATACAAGCTCTGCCGTTGAGGGAAACGTTTATTTAGGGCGCATCGCACACAAATTAGAGCTCGCAAGCGGAAATACGGCTTTTAAAGTCAATATCGGCGATACGGTCGAGGCTTTTTTAAGCGCTTCCGAACCTGACCTGAAAGAAATCAATATGTCGGAAGGACAAAGCGTTGTCGTTCAAGTTACACAGGAAAAACATGCGGATAAAGGCGCGAAGGTCGTTCGGAGTATCCAAATTGTCGGAACAACGGTTGTTTATCGCCCGTTTAGAATGGGGGTTGAAGTTTCTTCAAAAATTACGGATAAAGAAAAAATAAAAACATACCGCACAGCCGTTTTTAACAGCATTAAAGGCCAAGAGGGCTGGGCTCTTCGCACGGCGGCCGTTGACTTTGATGTTGATACGGTTTTGGAAGAAATGGTTAAATTGCGCGGTATTTATGAAAATATTCGTGTTCGTGCGCGCAATGCCTCAGCGCCGGCGCTTCTTTACACAAGGGAAGATCCTTTGTATGAATATATTCGCCGTCACAAAGATGAGCTGACAAAGATTGTTGTTAACAGCCACAATGTTGAAAATGAGGTTCAGGGCTTCATTGATATTAATGTGGTCTATGAAGCAAACCCGTTTGAAGAATATGGTCTGGAAGATCAGTTGGTTGAGGCGTTGGAACGGAGCGTTTCGTTAAAATCGGGCGGAAAAATACATATTGACCAAACAAAAGCTTGTGTGATGATTGATGTCGACAGCGGTTCAACAAAAGAGGGCAGCAATGTTTACGATTTAAATAATGAAGCTGCTGAAGAAATTCTTCGTCAAATCAGGTTAAAAAATCTGTCAGGTAAAATCATTATTGATTTTGCGGGTTCTAAAGAATATCACTTTATGAAACCGGTTATTGAAATTTTGGAAACGGGCTTGGCGGATGATCCGTGTCGCGGACGTGTTTTAGGGTTGAGTAAAGCCGGAAATATTGAAATTTTGCGTCAGCGCCGTCGCCCTTCTTTAATTGATATGTATACCGAAGAATGTCCGACATGTCAGGGTTCGGGCAGAGTTGAAAAATAATGGTTAAAGTTCATAAATGTCCGATATGCGGTGTTCAGACGGATAATGAAAAATATCGTCCGTTTTGTTCAAAACGCTGTGCCGATGTCGATTTGGGGCGGTGGTTTTCGGGCTCTTATGCCGTTCCTGCCGAAAATTTGGACGAAGCCGACTATGAAGAGCTTGAAAAAGAGTTGAATTCTCAAAAAACAGAAAACGAAAACAGATAAAGTTTTCAAAATTAAACAATTCTTAAATATCTTGGCGCTAAAATCCCTTAAAAGCTTTTTAATTTTTTAAGGTTAACCGATATGAATTTACTCAAACGTATTTGTTTATGTTTATCTGTTATTGCTGTTTGCGCCATTGCGGCAAACGGGTCTAAAGCTGCGACATGGATTTCTGCGGAAGGTTTTTATTCGCTATATAATTTAGCGGCAAGGGGCGATGTTCAAGGCTTAATAAATTCCGAATTGCCGATTGACGGTGTCAATCGTGATGGCGATACGGGTTTGTGTTATTCCGTTCGTCGTCGTAATGCAACGGCATTTAATGCTTATCTTGATGCGGGTGCTGATCCGAACGCGGAATGCACGAAAAGAATTCTCGGTTATGCCGAATTTGTTAAAAAGACTCGGACAACGATTGTTGCTGTTCCGCTTATTTCGGGCACGGCTTTGGCAATCGGTGCCGGTGCGGTTGCTTTGGGTGCAACGGCCATTGCATTGGCAGCAGGCGGTGGCGGCGGTGGTGGCCACAAGTGTAAAGGCTTTAAAGGTGACGATGGCAAATGCTATAAAAAATTAAAATGTGTTCACGGTCATCAGGAAAATGCAGTTTGCGTTTGCGAAGAAGGCTGGGAAGGTGAGCTTTGTGATACACCCGTGACTTGCCCGTATGATACAACAAGCTGCGGCACAGGTTATCATGAAACAGGAAACACTTGTAAATCCGGCGACACATTATATAAAGAATGTGCCGAAGATGAATGTGAAGGTTTCCAAGATGATCCGTGCGACACGGCACATGGTTGGGTTGAAATAGGCACATGTCCGTCAGGTGAAAGAATTAAATATAAATGCGAACCGAATGTGTGCGGCAGCGAATATCAAAACAATCAGTGCGACACAGCACAGGGTTGGCACCAGGTTGACACATGTTGGACAGAAGGCGTCGAAAAATATAAATGCGAGCCGGATGTATGTCCGTCAACTTATCAAGATACAGCTTGCGACACGACAAAGGGTTGGCACCAAGCTGATACATGTATGTCAGGGGGCAATACAAAATATCTTTGCGAACCGGATGCTTGCACAGGCTTTGATCAAACATCTCCCTGCGGTGCCGGTTATGAACAAGACACCTGTTGGTCGGGTGGCAATTTGAAATATAAGTGCACACCGAATGATTGCAGTGATTTCCCTTATACTGACGGGTGCCCGACAGGTTACGATCCGGCAGGTTCTTGCCAAACAGGAACAACGACAAAATATAAGTGCGAACCTCATGATTGCGGCTCAGATTATCAAGAAGACACCTGTAATACTGCTCAAGGCTGGCATCAAGTTGATATGTGTATGTCGGGTTCAACGCCGATGTATAAATGCGAACCGGATGTATGCCCGTCAACTTATCAAGACACGGCTTGCGATACCTCAAGAGGTTGGCATCAGGCAGATACATGCATGTCAGGTGGCAATACAAAATATCTTTGTGAACCTGATGCGTGCACAGGCTATAATGAAACATCACCGTGCGGTGAAGGCTATGAACAGGATACCTGTTGGTCAGGGGGCAGCTTAAAATACAGATGTACCCCGAGTGATTGTAGCGATTATCCTTATGACAGCTGCTCGGAAGGCTATGTCGAAGACGGTTCATGTCAGACAGGCACAACAACAAAATATAAATGTAAACCTGCAGCCTGCACGGGATATGATTATACTGAATGCCCGACGGGTTATCATGAAACAGATCAATGTAAATCAGGTGAAACGTGGAAATATAAGTGTGCTAAAGATGCGGCAGAATGTGTCCACGGTACATGGAATGCCACAACTGAAAAATGCGTCTGCACAGGATATTGGACGGGTGAGCTTTGTGATGAATGTGAAAGCGGGCAAATTGAAGGAAACACATGCTACAGAAAGTTAAACTGTAATCACGGTGTTCAGGTTAAAAATACTTGTGTATGCGATTTCGGATGGAAAAACACATCTTCAAGCTCGTATTGTAACAAACCGATGGAATATAACAATATCAACTCTGAGGCAGGTGCAGAGGTAACAAATGCGAACTATACCGAATCAAGCGGTGTGAGCACAGTGACCAAAAACAATACATCAGATGCTGATACCATGGGCTTAGAATGGATTAGCACAGGTGATAAAGCAGGTGTTTCAACGACGCTTTATAACGGTTATTATGAAGTTGACGGCAGCAATCCGGATTCGGATCATACGTGGATTATTGATGTAACAAACAGCGGAACGGGTAATACCTATGGCATGCGCAATAACAATGGTTCAGATGCATGTCATCTTCATGTCGAAGGTAAAGAATCAGGCGATGTCGCCTCAGATTATTCTGCCGAAATTAATGTTTCGGCAAGCGGTGCCGGCGGTAATGCGTATGGTATTTATGCCGTTGGTGATGTCACGGCAATCGAATGTGAAAATTGCGCTTCATCGGCAAGCTTAACAAGTGATATTACTGTAAACTCATCCGGTAAAGACAAAACGGTTTACGGTATATATAGTGCGGCTTCGGTTGATCACAATATATGGGGTTCAAGCGCCGCTTCGAGCTCAATTACCGTTAATCAGACAAACAGCAGTTCAACGTTTAATGTTTACGGCATTAAGGCAAGCTCAGGCGCAACAAACGAAGGCACCATTACGGTAACAAATGCCGGTTCCGGATTTGACTATGGTATTTATAGTGAATCGGGCGATATTTCAAACAGCGGTATTATCACAGCCAAAACTTACGGCATATATAATGCAAACGGTGATGTCGATAATGACGGCTCTATTACCGCCGCATACGGTATTAATGCCGGCGCAAGAACAACAACAAACAGCGGTGAAATCGATGCTGTCTACACGGGTATTGCTTCTCAATCAGCCGAAAATACAAGCACGGGAAGCATAAACGTTGTCGGAAGTGCCTCGTCTGCTGAAAATACGATTTACGGCATGATTGGTAACACTTTGTCAAACAGTGGCACAATCAATGTCGAATTAGAAGATTCTTACATCACAGGCAATCGTTCGGCTTACGGTATGTATGGAACAGGAAGCAATCCTGATCTGACAAACAGTGGCACAATCAACGTTGATATTTCGGACGAAACGGCAGGAACAGCTTATGCTTATGGTATGTATATCAACGGCGGAACGGCAACGAATACCGAAGATGGTTACATCAGTGTTATCAGTACAAGCTCCGTCGGTGGCGGTTTAACGCGAACGGTTTATGGTATTTATGCAAATGGCGGTCAGGTAATCAATGACGGCACAATCGAAATGGGTGCCACAACATCTGGCGGCGAATATGCAACGATGTATGGTATCTATTTGGCAAATGGTGCAACCGTTACAAACAGCGGCACAATCATCATTCAAGATTCAACAGATCCGAATAGCGTCTGCACAGGTTCTGAATGCGGAACCAAACCTTCACC
>DBVW01000013.1:0-124 GCA_002308495.1 Alphaproteobacteria bacterium UBA1254 | reverse complement strand
ATTTTGCTCCGGGTAATGCAAATACTTTAAGCATTTCAGGCAACGGGCGCTTGTTATTGGCATCAGGCGGTAACATAACGGCGCCGTCAATTGAGGGCGATGTCGGCGTGGCATCAAGCGTTGT
>DBVW01000024.1:18140-18336 GCA_002308495.1 Alphaproteobacteria bacterium UBA1254 | reverse complement strand
CGGTTGAAGATTTTGAAAAAATTGAAACGAAAATGCACGAAATCGTCAAACGTGATGAAAAAATCGAGCGTTATGTTTTGCCGCGTAATGAAGCCATCAAATTCTTTGAAGATAAAGGTGAGCACTATAAGGCTGAAATCATTCGCGATTTGCCGGAAGATGAGGTTATTTCGCTTTATCGTCAGGGTGATTTTAC
>DBVW01000024.1:12352-18077 GCA_002308495.1 Alphaproteobacteria bacterium UBA1254 | reverse complement strand
GGTGCTTATTGGCGCGGTGATTCAAATAATGAAATGTTGCAGCGTATTTATGCAACGGCTTGGGCTGATAAAAAAGATTTGAAAGCTTATTTGGATATGCTTGAAGAAGCAGCCAAGCGCGATCACAGAAAGCTTGGAAAAGAAATGGATTTGTTCCATTTTGAGCCGGAGTATGCGCCCGGTGCTGTGTTCTGGCACGATAAAGGCTATAAAATCTATCGCAAGCTGATTGAATATATGAGAAACCGCCAAGAGAACAACGGCTATATCGAAATCTCAACCCCGCGTGTGATGGACCGTGTTTTGTGGGAAATATCCGGACACTGGGATAAATACGGCGCACATAACTATTCGGGGCAAACGGAAGATAAAAAGTGGTTTTGCATTAAACCGATGAACTGTCCGGGCGGATTACTCGTTTATAAACAAGGCATTAAATCTTACCGCGACTTGCCGCTTCGTGTGGCAGAATTCGGCAAGGTTAACCGCTATGAAGCCTCGGGTGCTTTGATGGGGTTGATGCGTGTTCGCGAATTTACGCAAGATGATGCGCACATTTTCTGCACGCCGGAACAAATGGAAGAAGAGTGCATTACAACATTAAAGCTGATTTTGGATATTTATAAAGACTTTGGTTTTGAAGATGTGAAAATTTATCTTTCAACGCGTCCTGACAGCATTTATCGTATCGGTTCGGATGAAATTTGGGATTTGTGCGAAAATGCGCTGGCAAATGCTTTAACCTCTCACGGATATAAATATGAAATTAATCCGGGCGAGGGCGCTTTTTATGGTCCGAAACTTGAATTTATCTTAAAAGATGCTATCGGGCGCGAGTGGCAATGCGGCACAATTCAGGTTGATATGAATTTGCCCGAACGCTTTGATATTTCTTATATCGGCGAAGACGGTGAAAAGCACAGACCTGTGATGTTGCACCGTGCATTGTTCGGTTCAATCGAGCGTTTCTTAGGCATTTTGATTGAAAATCACGCTGGCAAATTACCGCTTTGGCTCTCACCGCTTCAAGTGATGGTTGCACCGATTATCAGCGAATTTGACGATTACGCAAAAGAAGTTGTTCAAACGTTAAAGAAAGCAGGGCTATCGGCCGAAGCTGATTTAAGAAACGAAAAAATCAACTACAAAGTGCGTGAACACAGCTTGGCAAAGATACCTGTTATTGCGGTTGTCGGGGCAAAAGAGCGTGATAACAAGACCGTAACGGTTCGTCGCTTAGGCTCTGAAAAGCAAGAGGTGATAAGTCTTGATGAATTTGTTAAAGCCTTAAAGGCCGAAGCAACGATGCCTCATCTGGGCGAATAAAAAAAAACAAAAAAGGGAAGCGATTTGCTTCCCTTTCTTATAAAAAAATATGCAAAAAATGAAAAAAAGTGCTTGCATTTTATTTTTGATGTGATATTAAGTAACCCATTAACGCAATGCGGGTATAGCTCAGGGGTAGAGCGCAACCTTGCCAAGGTTGATGTCGTGGGTCCGAATCCCATTGCCCGCTCCAATAACAAAAAAGCCACTTTTATAGTGGCTTTTTTGTTGTTAGGAGAGGCGGGATAAGGACCCACGAGAAAGTGGTCCGACTACAAGCGAAAGCAAGACGGCAGTATCGCGGTCGCTTTAGCGATGAGCGCAGTGAACGGAGCGTAAGCGAAGTAATCCCATTGCCCGCTCCAATAACAAAAAGCCACCTTTCGAGGTGGCTTTTAAAATAGATCAAAGAGACACGACGAATTGTTATTTGTATTGTTTTGAAGTTATGGCGTGAGCGATCATCGCCTCTTGTTCCTTAATTTTAACGCTTCCTCTGACAATGGAGCGCAATTCGGGAAGATTTCGGGATTTAAACATATAAAACTCTTTTTCTTCACCGTCTTTTTTCAGCATTTCTTTGGTTAAATAGATATTTAAATCTTTCATTATATTCTCAAATTCTTCTTTATCTTGTGTTCTTACACGAAAAGCACAATATTCCTCCGTGTCTTTACGTCCGACATAAGGGTTATCAATATGCTCCGGAATAATCCTGTCAACATATCCATAATCTATGACTGCATCAAAAATTTTATCAAGATGTCTTAAATATTTTACATATGCAAGACTATTGTCAATAAAACCGCCCTTAATCAATTTATCTTCTGCTTTCATAATATTTCTCCTACTTAACTATGATACACAAACTATATCATAAATTATTTCTTTTGTCGAGGAAAAATTAAATATATATTTGCCACCTTTCAGGAGGACAAGCTTATCTGCGCGCTGTTACAAATTCAAATATTTTCAAAATAAGCATCACAAAACAGCCGATTAAGGGATAGATTAAAGCTTTTGGTGATAAGGAAAAACGCATAACTTCAACAAGAATAATGACGCCGATATTAATCAACGAGCCGATAAAAATCTTTTTTTCGGAAATTTTCAGCTTATTTGCCAAAGCAATCGGAGACAAGACAGATATGTATATCAGCAACGAAGTAAGCGTTAAGGCCAGTATTTTATTAAAGAAAAGAGCAATCATCATCGCAACGACATAGGTAATCAAAGAAGCGATTTTAATGTTTTTGGAAGCTTTGTTTTTGTTCTTTGAAAGCGGTTTGATAATATCGTTTGAGAAAGATATAATCGAATTTAAAATATAAGAATCTAATGTTGATATAATGGCCGCAAGCGATGCAATAATAGCAAAAAAGCCGACTTTCGGAAAATGTTCTTTGAAAAAGAGAGGAACAGCCTGCTCAGGGTCTGTAAGCGTTATATTATGATTTCCCATATATATACCGATATAAGCAACACTCAAAGCAATGGTGAAATAAAAGATTCCGCCCATCATTAAACCGATTTTGCCGTTTTTTTCATTTTTTGCGGATTTTATTCTTAAATTAATGTCTTGAGATAAGGGCATAAAAAGGACAGGTATTGAAAACAAAACAATATAATCAAGAGGCATCACTTCAAATTTGTGAGAAATTAAAGATGGCGCATCCTCCGTGAAATTTGCGATAACAAAACAAAAGACAGGGGCAACCAATAAGGTAAAAATTAACACATATTGCAAGATATCTGTTTTGGTAACGGAATTAAAACCGCCGAAAAATACATAAGAAAAGACCAAAGTTGAGACAACAAATTTAATTAATAACGGATGAACCGCCGGAAAATAGGGAGAAAGCAGCTTTCCTAAAGCAACAAAATTGGCCGCTACGATAAGAAGGAAAGTAAATGATGTGATCATGCCGATTAAAACGGTGAGCTTTTTATCTTGAGCTGATAATAAATCGGATATGGTTGTGCCTTTGTCGTTTTTATATATATGATACAAAATAAGCACAATCAAAAGCCCGACCATTAAAGCGGACGGGTCGATTAAAGCATACCATTTGAACATATAACCTATGGATGCGGTTGTTAAAATCGCCGCTCCGCCGGCAAAGGTCATGCTGATGCCGGTTGCGATAATAAACCAATTAAGCTTGTTTCGGCTCATCGTAAATTCACGGTAAGACGACGAACTGCTTTTTTTAACCAAAAGCCCGACAAAAATAAAACTCAAAAGCGAAATCAAAATGATCAGTTGAGTGAAGTCCATATTCGTTTTCCTTATTTTATAAACTTGCGCCTAATTTTTTGGCCTCTTCTAATTTGGCAGGCGTTTTGTTTGTGGAGTTATCTGCCGTTACAATTCCTTTATCCGTCATGCCCATATATCCGATCATATCCTTATACTGCGCAACGGCGGCCGTATAAACACCGGGTGAATAAGAAGAGAGCAATAAGGCAGTATATTTTGCCTTTTGAGGCTGATTAATGGCATAAAAGCGATGAATAACGGCCTCAAGTTGTGCCGACATTGTAAAGTAATAAATCGGTGAGGCAAACGTAATCATATCCGCATCCGTCAAATAAGGATAAATTTCTTGCATATCATCTTTTTGTACACATTTTCCGTTTCCGGCGCCGTGACAATATTCACAGGCCATGCATCCGTTCACTTTTTTATGAGCAACATTCAAAACAGTTACCTCGTGTCCCTTTGATTCTGCGCCTTCTTTAAAAGCGTTAACAAGGGCGAGCGTGTTGCCGTTTTTGGTCGGACTGCCGTTTAATACTAAAATTTTCATTATCATTTCTCCTAAAAAAAATTGGCATATATCAAAATAATCATTGAAACCATTCTTTAAGTCAAGGTGCTTTCAATGACTTATTCATTTAAATTTTATCGTATGTTGCCGTGTATAGATTGATTTAAAAACTTGCAAAAAAAATACCCACCGGTTTGTCCGGTGGGTGTAATATTGCACTTTCGGTTTTATTGATATTTATTTTTATAAGTCTCTCTGCTTTGTGTCTGCCTTAACTTTCGTTGCGGCTAACAGAGCTTTATTGGCCATTTCAAGAGATTCCTTGGTGTTCTTTTTTGATTTTTTCATCTCATTTACCAAAGCGGTAACCCGTTTAGAATCATAAGGAGCAAAGAACCTAATGGTATAATAAAAATCCGTCAACGATTCTCCGGTGTGCTTGCGCTCATTTTTTGGGTCAGCAACGGCGGAAAATACATCTAAAGCATCTTTAGCATAATCTTTGCAAGCAGCTTCTCCGTTTTGATGAGGAATTAAAAAATTAAGTCTGTGAACGGAATATATCAACGTCGTTTCTGTCGTATGGGGACTATTGATTGCGGTTTTATAGGCGTCCAAGACATCTTGAGTGCTTCCGGGAATACGCTCCGCAATTTTGTAGAGTAATTCATTAAGGTCAACTTCATTGTCTTTAATGGCAGGAGATTGAACAAAAGCTTTTAACCGCGAGATCGCTTCGGGTCTGAAATTATGTATATCAGCAGTTTCATGTTCGTCTCTTATCGGAGAAGAGCTCACTTCATATATTTTTCCGGTCGAGTAATCTTTTTGCAATTTTGTAAAACCGAACGCCGTCTCGCGAAGCATTTTTTTCATCATTTCTGATGTTGCTTGCGAAGATTTTGCAATGGCTCTGTAGACAATACCTTCCATATCTTTGGGGCAACCATAAAACGCTTTTTCAAGAGATTCTTGCGTATCATCGGCAAGATGTTGATAAATTGTTGTAGCTTTCAAAGGATGAATCATTTCATTTCTCCATATGTTACATTTTATGCCTTATATTACTCTTTATTATAAATTTTGTCAATAGTTTAATGAATCATAATATTTAGGCTTCAGCGTGTATAGATTGATTTAAAAGCTTGCAAAATAAAAGCTTTAAGGTAAAAGTATAGCAATTGCAAAAAACATGGAAAAGAAAATGAAAGAGCCGCAAAAAAAACAGCGAAAAGATTTGAGGTTTGAGCGCGAAGCCAAAGCCTTGAAGAAAAATTTGGAAAAGCGTAAGGCTCAAATTGAGGCACGTGAAAAATTAAAAAAGGAAAAAGATCATGGACAAGATTAAAATCAGGGGCGGAAATCAACTGAACGGAAAAATTTATATCAGCGGTGCCAAAAACGCGGCGCTTCCCTTAATTACGGCAAGTTTATTGACCGATGAGAAAGTAACGCTTTCAAATATGCCGATGTTATCTGACATCAGGTCTTTAAATAAGCTTCTTCTTGAGCTTGGCACTCAAATTGAAGAAACAGAAGAAACCAAGGGCGGATATGCCTCAAAAACTTATACTTACCAAACAAAAGAATTCAAAAGTTTGATTGCGCCTTATGATTATGTGCGCAAA
>DBVW01000024.1:12121-12299 GCA_002308495.1 Alphaproteobacteria bacterium UBA1254 | reverse complement strand
TGTGCCATCGGGGCAAGACCGATGGACATTCACTTAAATTCGCTTGAGCAAATGGGTGCAACGATTGAAATTAAGAACGGATATGTGGTTGCAGACGCGAAAAAAGGCTTAAAAGGGGCACATATCATCTTCCCGAAAGCCTCGGTCGGCGCAACGTGTAACATTTTAATGGCTGGCG
>DBVW01000024.1:11905-12075 GCA_002308495.1 Alphaproteobacteria bacterium UBA1254 | reverse complement strand
GAAATTGCCGATTTGATAGATTTGCTTGAAAAAATGGGCGCGAAAATTGAAGGCAAAAACACATCTCAACTCAAAATCGAAGGCGTCAAAGAACTTCACGGTGCGGAACACAGAGTTTTGCCCGATCGTATTGAAGCGGGCTCTTATGCTATTGCCGCTGCCATCACAAA
>DBVW01000024.1:9966-11898 GCA_002308495.1 Alphaproteobacteria bacterium UBA1254 | reverse complement strand
CTTAATATTTTGCGCAACATGGACATTAAAATTACCGAAAAAGCGAACAGCATCGTTGTTGATGCGCGAAATGCCGACATGACGGGACAAGATATCATGACAGATTATTACCCCGGCTTTCCGACCGATTTGCAGGCACAGTTTATGGCTTTGATGACGGTTGTTCCCGGGGCTTCGATGGTCACCGAAAATATTTGGGAAAACCGCTTTATGCATGTGCCGGAATTAATGCGTATGGGTGCAAACATCAACGTTCACGGGCATGCTTCGGCGATTGTGCGTGGCGTTAAAAAACTTTCGGGTGCGCCCGTGATGGCAACAGATTTGCGTGCCTCTTTTGCTCTGATTTTAGCGGGGCTCGTGGCTGATGGCGAAACGATTGTCAACCGTGTTTATCACCTCGACCGCGGCTATGAAAAGCTGGAAGAAAAGTTAAAAGGTGTTGGGGCGGATATAGAGCGTATCAAAGAAGAAGACTAAAAAGCTCGTATAACGGGCAACTAAATACAGAGCCACTTTCTCAAGCTAAGTCATGTACACTTAAAGTACACTCCTGTCGCTTGAAAAAGTGGTTCTTATTATTTGCCACATTCTCCGAGCTTTTATTTATTCGCATTTTCTGCACGCGCTTTTTATTGTTTTTAAGGACATCCGTTCTGTCGGGCGCCATATTCAAAACCCGTCATTTAAATGCCTTACGCATTATTTTTTGCGTTTTAGATCATCAATTGCAAGATTAATAACAAAGAAATTGATGATTCCTAAAAAAAGCTTGATGACGAAAGACAGGCAGAATAAGAAGAATTTATAAATGTATACCAAAACCCACCATAAACTGACGGAAGCGGAAGAGTTGCCCGCACTTGTTTTTAACACCGGTCTTTGAGGGAGCTTTATTTTCAAAGCCGCCGATTTGATTTGTGTATATTCTTCTTGAGTTAGCACGTTTTTAGAAAGCAAATCGTGCGCAAGCTTCAGGTGTTTTGCACCCAACATATCGTCAGAAACGATGGAATTTATAATCTCTTTTTTGGCGTTTTGAAATTCATCATCTGTTAAACCGCCCTTTTTTTTGAGCTCATATAGTTTTTCTAAATCGTCTAAGAATTCTAATAGTGTTTTCATCGTTTTATTCCTTTGTCAGCAATAGCCATTCTATATGACAAGCCACCAAAACACAAGCGGTTTTTTTAAAATCGTTGCCATATTTTAGCATAAGACATTAAAGAAAAAAAAACGAACCGAATTTTCGGTTCGTTTTTTAAAGGAGTTTACTATGAAATTAAAATTAAGCTTCAGCTTTTTTTGTTTTTGTTGTTTTTGAAGCTGTCTTTGTTGTTTTGGCTGTCTTAGTTGTTTTTGTTGCTTTTTCGGCCTTTTCAGCTTTTTCAGCTTTAGGAGCTGTTTCTTTTTTAGCTTTCGGTGCTTTTTTCTCGGCCTTTTCTGCCTTAACTTCTTCAGCAGGAGCATTGGCAGCAGCTTCTTGAGCAGCTTGAGCTTCTTTTTCGAGTTTAACGCGGGCTAAATCTTTAGCACCTTTTGCCGTAACGTCTCTGTCAACGAGCTCAACAATAGCCATCTGTGCACAGTCGCCATATCTGAAACCTGATTTCAAAACGCGGGTGTAACCACCGTTGCGGTTAGCATAGCGAGGACCGAGAACAGAGAAAAGTTTTGC
This sequence comes from Alphaproteobacteria bacterium UBA1254, assembly GCA_002308495.1. Taxonomy (GTDB): domain Bacteria; phylum Pseudomonadota; class Alphaproteobacteria; order RF32; family CAG-239; genus UBA1254. The sequence continues at coordinate 10,220 of DBVW01000024.1, read as the reverse complement.
AACAACTTCATCATCACGCAAAAAAGCAGCGGCTAATCTGCGGCTGTTCAAATCGCCTTTTTTAGCAAAAGTAATCATGCCGTCAGCAAAAGAACGAAGCTCTTTTGCACGAGGCAAAGTTGTTGTAATTTGTTCATGTAATAATAAAGCGTTGGTCAAGTTAGCAAACAATGCACGGCGTTGACTTTTCGGCATATTAAATTTTCTTTGTTTGTCACCATGTCTCATGGCAAAATTCCTTTCTTCAATTTGTT
>DBVW01000024.1:0-9903 GCA_002308495.1 Alphaproteobacteria bacterium UBA1254 | reverse complement strand
ATTCGAGTTCAAGCTTTTAACACACAAAAATATGAAATGCAAGCGTTTTTTTTCAAAAAGTGCCTTTTTATAAAACAATTTGTTTGATATAAAAAAAAGGTGTTGTAACTCTTGCGAGCTGCAACACCTAAAGTTCTACTGATTTTTGGGTTCGGGATGGAGAGTTTTCTCAATCTCCTCTTGCCACTTCTTAGGGAGTTTTGCACGGAAGCGAGGATTAATCTCGCTAACGTATTCCACTCCGAAAAAGACGGAAAGAAAAAAGAAAAGCCCCGCAAGAATGAAGCCGAGCCAAAGGGTAACCTTATCCTCTGTGCCGAAGATGATGAAACCAAAGTCAGAAGAATAATAAAAGCCGAATAGATAGGCAATCAATACGACTGACACGACGAAGAAGATAATGGCTAAGACCAAGCCATTCTTCGGATCGTAAGGCTTTTTCTTTTCTTCTTTTTTTTCTTCTTCTTCTTTTGTTTCCACCGCCACCGGCTCGCCCTCTTTGGCTTTTTCGAGCTCTTCCAGCTTTTTTTCCGCTTGAAGGGCGCGGCTCATCCAATAGAGGAAATTTATGAGCATTGCCCAACTCACATACCAGTATGCATCGGCATCATTGCCGTTGACACGAACAACGATTGCCAAAACGAGGAGAAAAAGAACCAACACGGCGTACAGAACCCCGTGGATGTTGGTTTCCTTCTTAGGCTCGACATTAACGCTTTTGGTGATGTTGTTGACCTTGGCGGCCTTGGTGGCCTTGACTTTGTTCTTGGTTTTCATGACGATACTATTTTGATTAAAAATTATCTTTTTGACCTCAAAATTATGTCATGGAAAACAATGGAACAAGCACCGAAAACAGTAGCTCCAAAATTATAATCCATAATATCATACATAATTTATATTGGTATGATTATTATAGCTTATTTTAAGGGATGTGTCAATGTTTTTAGAGTTCGCGGCAGGCTTTTTCAAGCCACTTGCGTTCTGCTGATTTAAGATAAGGCTTTAATGTTTCAAAAACGCTTGAATGATAGGCGTTAAGCCACTTTTTCTCTTCTTTTGTTAAAAGATTTAAATCAATCAGTCTTGAATCAATCGGGCAGAGCGTTAACGGCTTAAATTGCAGATATCCTTTTTTTGAAGAAGGTGCCGTATAAACCAAATTTTCGATTCGGATGCCATAGACATTTTCTTTATAAAAACCCGGCTCAATAGACGTTACATAGTTTTCTAAAACGGGCGTCGTGTTCTTGGGGTTAATGGCAAAAGGCGCTTCGTGCACATTTGAAAAATGACCGACGCTGTGCCCCGTGCCGTGTTTAAAATCTTTGCCTTGAGCGAGCAAAACGGCTCGGCAAATTTTATCAAGCTCATTTGCAGGTGTGCCGCGCTTAAATTGCAGAGAGGCAAGGGCAATATGTGCCTTTAAAACAAGCGTAAAATCTTGTTTTACCTCGTTTTTAACGCGCCCGAAAGCAACGGTTCGCGTCACATCCGTCGTGCCGTCAAAATATTGGGCGCCGCTGTCAAGAAGCAAAACGGCGTTTTGCGTGAGCTTTTTGTTCGATTTTATGGTGGGCTGATAATGAACAATGGCCGCATTTTGGTTAACGGCGGCAATCGTGCCGAAGCTTTCTGAAAAATAAAGCTTGTTTTGTGCACGAAAATCGTGCAATTTTTGAACGATATCAAGCTCTGTCAAGCCTTTGGCATTTTGTTCGAGCCAAGAGAAGAATTTGACGAGCGCAACACCATCTCTGATATGGGAATTAATATATCCCTTTAATTCGGTCGGATTTTTTGAAAGTTTTGCTTTGGTTAAAGCATCAAACCCGATGTCTTCGGCATTTTTGAGTTGCTCTAAGAGTGCAGCGGGTGTTTGAGAGCGGCGGACAATAACATGTTTGCACTTTTTCAAATCTTCCAAAAGCGTTTTTCTTTTTTCAAAAGCATAAACTTTAAGCTTGCCGTCTTGATAAAGCAACGCATAAGAGCGCAAAACAGGCGTGTCGGGCAAATCAACCGCACGCAAATTTGAAAGCCATGAAACTTCTTCGGCAGAAGAGATAAGCAGAGCATCAAACTTTTTTTTCATTTTTTTGCAAATGTCAAAAGCTTTTTGAGCGCTTGACAGGCCGGCATAAGAAAGCGGCTGTTTGAAAACTTTTTGAACGCCGCAAAAAGAACTCATCGGTGCATTTTCATCAAAAACAAGGCTGATATTTTCTTTTTGTAAAAAGTCTGTCTCGGCAGACGAAACTGCCCATGGATTCAAAATAAGATTTTTGAGTTTATGTTTTTTAAAGAGCTGAACCGCATCAGAAAAGAAATTTTGAGAATTAATGACCGAAATTTCTTTCAATGCTTCCTTTTTGGCTTGGATGGAATAGCGCCCGTCAATAAAGAGATAAGCTTTGTTTTTCAAAATCAGCATCATGCCGGCAGAGCCCGTAAAACCCGAAAGCTCTAAAATTTTGTTCTCGGAGTCTAAAATATCTTCACCCAAAAACATATTGTTTCGCTCTAACAAAATTGCTTGCGAAGGTAAAAGAGTTTGTTGAATGTCGGAAAGCTTTTCCTTTTTTTGCATTAAAGCAGCGCGCCAATGCTCTTTTTGATAAAGCTTGAGGAGCTTAAACCCCGCTTTTTGATAGGTTTGTAAAACCCAATCAGACTGGTCTGCCGTAAAGCCCGATAAAACGATAAACCCTTTGGGGAAAATCGTTTTTGCCATATCTTTGGCCATCAAAATGAGCGGACGGGCTAAAATGTTGGCAAAAATCAAATCATAAGGGGCCCGTGAACGAACTTCTTTTGATTTAAATCCGTCGCTGTAAAAAACATCCATACAGTCTTCAACGTTGTTGGTAAAAGCATTTTGAACGGCAACATTGACCGATTCGCGATCGATGTCAACGCCTAAAACGGAAGGTTTGTATTTTTTGAATTTTTTGGCAACGGCGATTGATAGGATTCCTGAGCCTGTACCGACATCTAAAATACGCTTGAAAGGTTTTTCAAATTTTGCAAGATCGGAAATTGCGGTTAAACACATGTGCGTCGTTTGGTGGGTCGAGCCGAAAGCCGTTGCGGCATAAACCTGTATCGGAATTTTTTTTGTTTTCGGGGCTTTCCTTTGATGAATGCCGTAAACGCAAAAATCGGCCACCTCTTGAGGCTCAAACTTAATGACATTTGCGGTCAGCCAGTTTTTCGTTTTCAAAGTTTCGATTTTGTATGAGGGGAGACAAACACCTGCTTTTTGGGCACTTTTTTTGAAATCTTTTTCATTAAAGTCTGAAGTGGCATAAGCAACATATTGCTCTTTGTTGTCTTTGGTATAATTAAGGGCGGAAACCTCAAAATAGGCGTCTAAAAAATCGCTCAGCTTTTCGGGCATCGTCTCAAAAGCTTGAAAAGTAAGGGTAATTGTGTTTGACTCAGAATCTTTCATTTTTTCTTTGCTTTGTTATCTTTTTGTTTACTAAATCCATTTATAATCCCTTTTAGATTATGTTTAAACATTAAAAAAAGAGATATGCAAATGAAAAAATTAGCCTTTCTTTTATCGCTTAGTATATTAGCTGGTTGCTCGTATTCTAACAACAGTATTAACTTTTTGCCTTTCAGAAACAAAGTTTTCACCATTTGGCAAACAGATAAAATCTTTTATTATGACCAAGATGTCAACGGTGAGTTCTTGGCAGAAAGCAAGACGGTTACGGAAGACAAACTTGAAAAAGGTCAGGTTTTGATTACGCAAGCCGGTGAAAAAATGGTTTCTTCAAAGAGCTATCGCACGGATTATTACAGCACCGAAACGGTTAAGCCGACAAAGAACGGCGAAATGGATTCGGCTTATTCTCCGATCAAAATCAGAAAAAATGCAAAATATAATGCATTCGGCGAAGTAACGCATGATGGTGAAACATATATGTTGGTTCGCCAAGATAAAAGCAACGACATCTTGCTTGTAACGGGTGATGGTGAGCTTTATGAACATATCGGCAGAATGGTTGACGGACGTTTGGCTGTTTTGAGCGCTAAGTTCTATGTAACGCCGAAAGATTTGAGAATGGTTCCGGTTGTTAACACACGTGTTGAAACGGTCGGCGATTCTTCGGGTTACGGCATCACTTTCGACGGCTTATCAAGAGATGGTTATGAAATGATCTTCACATACGAAGAAGAGGGTTATGATGATGAAGAAATCAGATTCTCTGTTTGTGATGAAAATATTGATATTCACGGTATTCAAATTGATGTATTCGATGTCAGCGAAGACAAAATTGAATATATGATCAGATAATTTAACTCTGTAAGCGTAAAGGTCCGGGCATCTTGTCCGGGCTTTTTTTTAGCCGATAGGCGTGGTTGAAACGAGATAAAATCGTTTCTATATCAGCGCCAAAGGAGTTTAAAGATGAAATTTATCAAACCGAAAGATTTAAGCGACACATCATTTATTTTAGATGTCAGAGAAAAACATGAGCATGAAGAAGAGAGTTTGGCCTACAATCATGTCTTTGAGCCCTTACAAACACTCAAACCTGAAATTTTTATCAGAGAACATCAGCTAAAAGGCGACGAAACAATCAATATTATCTGTTCTTCGGGCGGAAGAGCCTCTGAAGCCGCGCAAATGTTTGAAAAATGCGGGTATGATAACGTGGCTGTGGTCATCGGCGGAATGATTGAGGCCGATTATGAAGGTGTGCCGATTGTGCGGAACTGATGAAAAAACTTTGAAATAAAAGGCAGTGTATGCTAAGGGTGTTATATGGAGAACATATAATGCCCGATTTTAAGTTTGAAGATGAATGTAAAGGTTTGGTTGCCGGGGTTGACGAGGCTGGACGAGGTCCTTGGGTCGGGCCCGTCGTGGCCGGTGCAGTAGTATTTTTAAACCACGCTGTTGATCCTTTTTTGTTAAACCATCTAAACGATTCCAAAAAATTATCAGCCAAGCGGCGTGAAGAGCTTTTTGAAATCATCAAAAAAGAAGCACTGAAAGGCAATTTGTGTTATGGTGTGGGCGAAGCGAGCGCTGCCGAGATTGATGAAATAAACATATTGCAAGCTTCGTTTTTGGCGATGAAACGCGCGCTTGAAGGGCTTAAGGTTAAGCCGAATACGGCATTAATCGACGGCAACAGAGAGCCGAAAGACTTTTGTTGCCAAACAAAATGTGTGATTAAGGGCGATGCATTGAGTTTTTCAATATCTGCAGCCTCAATTGTGGCAAAAGTGACGCGTGATCACTTAATGCAACAAATGGCATTAAAATACCCGGGATACGGTTTTGAAAAGAATGCGGGCTATGGAACGAAAGATCATATTGAGGGCTTAAAAAAATACGGTATTACGCCCGAGCACCGCAGGAGTTATAAGCCGATTAAAGAAATATTTGAAAAAAATATGTAAAAAATGAAAATTAATGCTGGACATTTGAAATTTTATCTATTATAAGGGCTTAGATTTTCAAATGGTCAGATAGCTCAGTTGGTAGAGCAGAGGACTGAAAATCCTCGTGTCGGGGGTTCGATCCCCTCTCTGACCACCAATAAAAAGCCTCCCGAAAGGGAGGTTTTTTATTGGTGAAAAGGGGCGAACATATCTGATAACATCTAAAAATGTGCACCGAGTTTTTTCGGAAACTTGTTAATGTCACCATAGATAGATGTGATATGTTTCAAATATTGGTTCGGGCAAGGGTAAGATTTGCCCTCAAACTTGATTTTTTCTAAGGGAAAAATCGTATCATATTCAAAACATTTATATTCCCACAAATGAGGATAATCGAGCCCGTAAAACAAAATCGGTTTTTCAATGTTTGGAGTATAGGGCAACCGAAGGCCGAATTTTTGCTGAGTTTTCAGTAATTCAGCTAAAATATAATCAATATGATCTTCCGATAACGATTTTTTAGGATGTTTCTTGTGAAAGTAATTCTTTGCTCTTTCCATTTTATCCAAGAGTTCTGTTTTAACAGACGGCGTAAGGTTTTCCTGATTGTATTTGTCAACGGGAAATATATCTAATCCGAGATTCATATTTTTATGTCTTATTCGGATTTGAAAATGGAAAAATTCGCATTTTCTTACAAACCATTCTTCGTTATTTTCGAAGTATTTTAATAGCAAAGGATAGATTTTATCATAATCGTCTCGAAGCATACAAACATCCAAATCATCGTCCCAGGGGATAAAGCCTTTATGACGTATGGCACCCAAAAGCGTTCCGAAATCAAGCCAATATTGCAATTTATTATCATGGCATATTTGATCAATGACGTTGAGGGTTTCCAAAACTTTTAACTGATAGCCGCGAAGTTCCGGAACAGGTTTGGCATCCGCGGGATTAAGCATCATGTTTATAATGGTGTGTAAGGTATCTACCTCTTCGCGCAGTTCTTTAAGCTCTTCTCTTATTTTTGCTTTTTTTGTGAATGTTATGTTCATGCCAAAAATTTTTATGATATGGCGTTTGTTCTTTTTATCATAATATTTTTCTATTATTTTCATTTCACAGCCTCAGGTTTTGCACGCTTCATTTTGACGGTTTGGAACATATCTGTTAAATTTGAGCCTCAAAGAGAGTATATCCGACAAAATTTCATCTGACAACATAACATTATATATCGCCAATTGCCAATATTTTTTCTTGTTCGTCCACACGAGTTGTCGGTAGCAGCGGGATTTCGGAGTTTGGGAGGTGGATCTTGATTTTTATAAAAATATGTGAAAACAATATGTTAGATTAAAAAAAATAAAGCGAAAACGGCAAAAAGACGGATATTTGACGTTTTTATGTCGAAAATGCTTGATTTTATTAAAAAAAAGTGATACACTAAACACATAGTGGAATACTCTTCATAAAAAGGAGAGCACAAATGTCCGAGGTGCGCAATATATTTATTCTTTGTGAAGAGGGCTTGGAAGCCCTGGCACCGCATATTAAAGATGCTTTGGAAGAAGTTATGTCTTACTTTCCTGAGCACAAAGACGATTATCCGATTAAAATTTTAGGCAATTGGAAAAATAAGGGTTACAAAAGAATAAACGAAGAAGGTCATGAGGTTTTAGTGCCTTATGAAAGTATGGATTGGTATATTGCACGTGCTAAACGCTGTTCAAAAAATGAGGGACGTTTTCAAAAAACAGGGCAAATTTCAATTAACCAGTTATGCAGCGACTTAATCTCGGATCCTTATACGAAAACAATTCCGCAATGGTCCGTTTTTGTTACAAAACACGATTTATATGCCACCGGTATGAACTATTGTCTTGGTTTTTCGCAGGAAAATAAGTTTGCAATCGTTTCCACGGCGAGATTTGTTGATGAAAATAATAAGCTTGACCTGGAAAACTTTAAAACCGTTTTAATGCATGAATTCGGGCATTTAATAGGGCTAACAAACAAAAAACGCGTTCATACGCAAGAACTTTTAGGCACGCATTGCACAAACGAGGGATGCATTATGCAGCAACGTATGAATGGTGACTTTACGGATTTAACCAGAGCTCGTTTAAAAAGAAAACACTCAGAGGCTCCTCCGATTTGCGATGATTGTATCAGAGAAGGACGCAAATTCTTTGTGCGCCAAAAATTAGCTTATAATTTAATACACGAAGGCGAACTGTCGCGCTAAGGCTTACAGCGCCAATCCGGCGTTAATTACAGACGAAATATCATAGACTTTAATAAAGTCTGATTTATTTTTTAAAGCATTCGGATGCGAGTTTGTGACAAGAATTTTTTTAAATAATCCGCATTTTTTCATTGTTTGAACGCTTGTCGGGGTGAAAACACCGTGAACAACCGCAACATAAATATCTTTAGCTCCCGCATTTTTATAAGCTTTGGCAGCCTTTATGATAGAAGTTCCCGAACGGATCATATCATCAAAAATGACGACATTTTTACCTTTCACATCCGCATTTAAGGCTTCAACCGTCGTGTTCTTTCCGTCTAAACGGCGTTTCATGATAAAAGCAGTCTTTAATTTAAGCGAGTCGCCGAGCTTTTCAACCGCTTTGGCACGTCCCATGTCTGCGGTGGCGAGAACCAAATTTTTGCCGCAATCTTTAATCATTTTTTTCAAGATATCCCAAGATGAAAGGTGGATGGGATGAATCGATTTTTCAAAGTAATATTGCGTGCCGAAAGAGTGCAGGTCAACCATATAAATAAAATTGCCCTGCGGCGAAAGGGGGATGGAACTAATCATACGAGCCACATTTTTAGCCGTAACGACCTCCCCTTCAACAGTTTCGCGCTCCATGGTTGAATAACCGAAATAGGGAACAACGATATGAAGCGATGAACATTGTAAACGCACAATTGTCGAGGCAACATTATAAAGCTCAAAAATGGCCTCATCGTCAACAGTTCCGCAAACATAAACAGCAGGTTTTCCTTTAAGTTTAAGCGGTGTTTCAATCACCCAATGATGTTCGCCGTCGGGAAACGTTTCGGATTTAATGTCAATGGGCTGAAAATCTTTGTTTTCTTTAAGTAAATTTTGTGCAAAATACTGATATTTTTTTGAAAAAAGAAGATTAATTTTGGACATTATTTGTTCCTTTTAAAATAACAAAGTGAAAACAAAAATAAGATAATACATTTTCTTTGATTAAATTATGGTACAGAAAAAATAAAAAGTCTTATAAAAAATAAAAGATATACAAACAAAAAGGCAAAAACTTTATATCTTTTTTTTAAAAGAAAAGCGAAAGCCGAAAAGGATAAGAAAAATTTTTCGCTTTGTCTGATAATAAGAGAAAATATGCCGCCCAAAAGATGGACACGGGAGCTGAGAAATCAAGTGTGGGCTATGTAAGCAAAGATATTTGAGTGTCGAGCCGTGGTAACGTCGTTGATCTTTCTTTTCAAAAGAATTAAATTTTTGCAAGGCAACAGATGAATAATAATTTTTGTAAGCATGCATATATTTTTCTTCCATGGAGATGCTTTCAAAATAAGCAAACAGCAACTGAGCCATTTTAAGATAATCCAAATAATATTTATGCCACATGTGTGTGATGGAAGATGGTTGAAAACGCTTATAATAAAGTTTATCGGTGATGATACCGCATCTTTCCGCTGTTGTGAAAGCTTGATAGAAAAACAAATTATCTTCAAAGCATAAATGAGGCTGAAACGAAATATGATGAAACTCAATAAAATCACGTCTGTAAACGGTCAGCCCGCTTGTAACGGCCATCTGATGCATGAAAGAATAACAATCTTTATAGTTAAAAACATTTGTATTAAAATCGTGAGGCAGATAGGTAAAATCATAATACGGAAAATTTATGGATTGACTTGTCAAATCATCAAAAGCAAAAGCACTGTAAGACAGCATATCTAAAGAATATCGTGTTGCTTGGTGATATAAAATTTCGCAAGCATCAAGTTGAAGATAATCATCGGAATCTAAAAATAAAATATATTCTCCGCAAGCTCTTTTAAGAGCAACGTTTCTCGCACAAGATAGACCTTGATTTTCTTGACTTAGATAAAAGATTCGTTTGTCTTTTTGAGCGTATGCCCTTAAAATTGATAAAGAAGAATCTGTCGAACCGTCATTGATGCAAATAACCTCAATATCAGACAAAGTTTGCCCTAAGGCAGAATCTAAACACTGTTCTAAATATTTTTCGGCATTATAAACAGGAATAATAATGCTGAATTTGGGCATATATTTATCCTTTTAATTTTTCAACTTCGGCTCGCGCAAGAGTGTCAACACGTTCGTTTTCGATATGTCCCGCGTGTCCCTTAACCCAAACCCAGCGGATTTCATGAGCTGAAACAAGCTGATCTAAAGACTGCCATAAATCGATATTTTTAACGGCTCCCCTTTTATTTGAGGTTTTCCAGCCGTTTTGTTTCCAGTTT
>DBVW01000021.1:90749-91177 GCA_002308495.1 Alphaproteobacteria bacterium UBA1254 | reverse complement strand
TCAAACATCGTGAGGACAATGCCCTGAATTTTAAGATCTTGGTTGAAGCCTTTTTTGACGCGTTCAATGTTTTTAATTAAGTCTGTTAGGCCTTCAAGTGCCAAAAATTCGCATTGAAGAGGCACAATCACCGAATTTGAAGCAACAAGCGCATTGATTGTCAATAAATTAAGCGATGGCGGACAATCAATCAAAACATAATCAAATCGGCTTTCAAGAGGCTTTAAGGCTTCTTTTAATATCCATTCTCTTTTTTCTATTTTAATCAGCTCTATTTCAGCGGCGGCCAGGTCCGCTTTGGCGGGAATAATGAAAAATGAGGGAACAAGTGTTTCTTGCAGCGTTTGTTCGACATTCACGCCGTTGATTAAAACATCGTAAGAAGAATATTCGATTTTTTTCTTATCAATTCCCAAAGAGGTTGTGGC
>DBVW01000021.1:90384-90708 GCA_002308495.1 Alphaproteobacteria bacterium UBA1254 | reverse complement strand
GCAGCCATGGCTGTTGCAATGTTGATTGCCGTTGTGGTTTTTCCAACACCGCCTTTGCGGTTTGTAATTGAAATAATCTTCATCTATTTTTTCCTTAAATTTGAAATCTGTAAAATAACGCCTTCGGGCTCAACCATGTTTTGTGAAATCTCAAGACTGAAATTCCAATGTTTTTTGGCTTCAATAATTTCCTCTTGATAAGTTTTTCCTTTGGGCAGTAAAAGCAGAGTCTTTTTTGAGGTGAGGGGATAGGCCAAACCTAAAAGTTTATCAAGAGCGGCAACGGCACGTGCGGTGATGATGTCTGCCGGCGGCAACTTCAGG
>DBVW01000021.1:0-90350 GCA_002308495.1 Alphaproteobacteria bacterium UBA1254 | reverse complement strand
ACCGCATTTAAATACACTGTTTTTTTGGTGATACTTTCGATTAATTTGAATTGGGTTGACCTGCCTTCATGCATTGATTTTAAAGCCAAAACGACAGCCGGAAAGCCTGCGCCGGAACCAATATCATAGACCAAATTTGTATCACCGTTCAAGTATTGATAAATCCCTAACGAATCGGCAATATGTCGAGTCCAAACCTGCTCCAAAGATTTCGGGCTGACAAGGTTCATTTTGTTTTGCCATTCGGTTAAGATATTGACAAAGCCCGATAAAGAGTCAAAGGTTTCACGTGAAACGTTATATGTCGTCATAAAATCTTTCATAAGTCTTTTTATAGATGAAGAAAAAGACAAGATAAATGACATTTAAAATGTTATGAACAGAGTTTTAAAAAAAAGAAGAGCGATTTTTTCAATCGCTCGCATTCTTTCATGGTAAAGGGTCGGCTACTTTTCCGGATCAAAAATGCGGATTGCCCGAACTTTTCTGCCGCCGGGGAAAAGTTCAATGTTGAGATGTGTCCTGAGGCCGTTTTGGATATTCTTGTCCGCGTCGAGATAGATTACGATGCTTTTGGGCTTTTTCTCGTTGTCGTAAGCGACTTGGACCTCAAGAGTGTCTCCGAGCTTTGTGATCAGCTCGCTGAGATTTTCGCTAATAGTAAAATCAAGGTACATATCTATAGGGTTTAATAATTTGTTATTGGCTTGAGTCTATTACACACCAAAAAACAAGTCAAGGTTTTTGGTAAGATATTTTATCGGACAGATAAAAAATAAAAAAACGGAGTCAATAGAATCACTTATAAAAATCTTTCAAAGTGACTCTTTAAATACACCGTTATTTTCAGATGTGATTTTCGGGGTTACTTTTTTAAATATCCCAAAACGGCGGTTATGGCTGCCGGTGTCATTCCCGGAATTCGCGAAGCTTCTCCGATAGTGGACGGCCTGACTTTGCTGAGCTTTGAAACAATTTCGCGGGAGAGTCCGCCGACTTTACTGTAATCTATATCTTCTTTAATTTTGAGGTTTTCGTCTTTCTTGAAAACTTCAATGTCTGACATTTGTCTCTTGATATATCCGCTATATGCTGACTCAATTTCAATTTGTTCTCGAATCTGTGAATCGAAGTTGTTGATTTTAGGAAATAATTTAACGATTGTTTCACGTGAAACATTCGTGTAACCCAAGAGATTAAACAAAGAGCGAGATGTTCCGTCATTGTTAATGGAAACACCAGCTTTATTGAGCTCGGCGTAGCTTATCTTAGTTGACAGGGCATATTGACGCAAAGATTCAATTTGATCTCTTTTGTTTTTGAATTGTTGATATCTTTCGTCTTTTACGGCGCCGATGTCGTAGCCTTTTTGCGTTAAGCGTTGATCTGCATTGTCGGCTCTTAAATAGAGGCGATATTCCGAACGTGATGTAAACATTCGATAGGGCTCATCCACCCCTTTTGTAATGAGGTCGTCAACCATAACGCCGATATAGCCTTCGCTACGGTCAATGGTAAACGTTTTATCGGGCGATATTGCTTTTAATGCGGCATTAATACCGGCAAGCAATCCTTGCGCAGCGGCTTCTTCATAGCCTGTTGTGCCGTTAATTTGCCCAGCTAAAAACAGGTTCGGCACTTTTTTTGTTTCAAGCCGATCATTTAATTCCTGAGGATCGACATAATCATATTCAATGGCGTAAGCCGGACGCAGAATTTCAACGTTTTCAAGACCTTTAATCGTGTGAATGAAAGCGTCTTGCACATCAGCCGGTAACGAAGTTGAAATGCCGTTCGGATAAACAACGTTTGTGTTATATCCCTCCGGTTCCAAAAAGATTTGATGAGAGGTTCGATCGGCAAATTTAACAAGCTTGTCTTCAATGCTCGGACAATAGCGAGGACCGACGCCGGTGATTAAACCGGAAAAAAGGGCGCATTTTGAAAAATTGTCTCTGATGATTTTATGAGTGCGCTCGTTTGTGTGGGTGATGTAACAATCAATTTGTTTCTGCGGCAACTCTTTTGTTAAAAAAGAGAAAGGTTGAGGGATTTCATCGCCGCTTTGTCTTTCTAAAACGGACCAATCTATCGTGTTGCCGTTAAGACGCGCCGGAGTGCCTGTTTTCAGGCGTCCGAGCGTTAATCCCATTTCTTTTAAATACGGTGTTATACCTTTGCACGAAGGATCGCCCACGCGCCCGCCAACAGAGGACTCGTGACCGGTAAACATAACACCGTTCAAAAAAGTTCCCGTTGTTAAGACAACAGATTTTGATAAAATTTTGCTGCCGTCTGCCAAAATGACACCGCGGGCAGATTGCTTGTCGAAAACAAGACCTTCAACAGATGCCTCGATGATTTCAAGATTTTCGATTTGTCTTAAAGCCTCAAGCATATATTTTTTATAAAGCTCACGGTCGGCTTGAGCGCGCGGACCGCGAACGGCCGGACCTTTTGATGAATTAAGCATACGAAATTGTATGCCGGCTTTGTCGATTACCCTTGCCATTAAGCCGTCAAGCGCGTCGATTTCGCGCACAAGATGTCCCTTGCCGAGTCCGCCGATTGCCGGATTGCAGGACATTGCGCCGATTGTTTCGATTTTGTGTGTTATGAGCGCTGTTTTTGCGCCGATTCTTGAAGCAGCGGCCGCCGCTTCACAGCCGGCATGACCGCCGCCGACAACAATCACATCAAAAGTTTGTTCCATTTGTTTTTCCTATCTTGGCGATATCATATCGACGGATTTTGAAAATTCAAGCAAAAATATAAAAAAAGATTCGGCACAGCCGAATCTTTAGCGTTTGAGAATAATACTCGGTAAATCATAGTTGTAGTAAGATTTCATCCAAGGATCGCTTTCGTTGAAGTCTGCGATATGGGCTCTTTTACCGTTTTCAAGCCAGAAACAGCCTTCAGGCAAACGCGGTTCACCGATGTCTTCACGAAGCTTGTTTAAGACAGCCCTGCTGTTTTTTAAAGTTTGGGCATCATCTTCGCTTAAGAGTTCTCCGTTGTTGTTGTTCGCAAAGATTTTTGCTTTAACAAACAGGTCTGCTCGCTTTTTTCCAGACAGATCGTGAATAACGAGGTCAGGGGCGATACGGTAGCCGATAATCGGTATTCCTTCTCTGATTTGAGGTGTTTCGATACCGTCTCTATAGACATAACCTGCCTCAATAATGGCCAAAGGGATGTCTTTAATTTTTTCTTTGAAAAAGGGGTCGCCGATAATGATATTCGGCTTTCGCGAGGCTCTGAGCGCCAAAATTGACAACAGCGCTATCAAAAGGATCAAAAGAATAATAGTTTGTGCCATAGTTATAAGTTTTTACAATAATTTCAAAAGATGTGGTCTTTTTAATTGCTTTTAAGTCTTAAGTCAACACAAAAAAAAAATTTAAATACGACGTTCACACCTTTAAATATAAGATGCTCGGCTAAGTTGTTGTTTTTAGATTCTTTTTTAAATTTTATACATGGAAAGACCTAAAAAATAAAAAAAATTTGTTAACACTTTTTTAAATACACCGTTTTAAACTTAAAGATTCAACTTAAGAATCTAAGTTTTTGTTTTTAAATGGTTTTGTGAATGGCGCTTGGCGCGGTTATAAAGAAAAGCTATTTTCCGATGCAAAATGAGCCGAAGATTTTATCTAAAATCTCGTTGATTTCAATTTGACCGGTGATTTTACCGAGTGCACGTGCGGCAAGGCGTATATCTTCGGCGGAAAGCTCAATTTGTTTATCAAAGTTAAAGCGCTCTAAATTTTCGAGGCATTCATTTAAGGATTCGCGATAACGGGCATGTGTGATGATGTCTGTTGAAGAGGAAGATGCCGTTGATTTAATATGTTCGGCGATCTTTTCAAACAAACGAGGTAAGCCCTCTTTTGTTTTTGCCGATATGAGAAGACAATTTTGTTTTTCAAATTTTTGGCGTGCGTTTGGCGTTAAAGTGTCGGCTTTATTTGCAAGATATATCGTTTTGTTTTTGAGTCTTTTTTCAAAAATTTCAGGTGTGTCTTTTGAGGCGTCAAAAACAGCTAAAATCAAGTCTGCTTCATCGGCTTTCCGACGAGCGATTTCAATACCCTGTTTTTCGACAGAGTCGGAGGCTTTGCGCAAGCCTGCCGTGTCTGTTAAAACAACGGGATAGCCCGAGATGTTAAGGTGAATATCAATGGCATCGCGGGTTGTGCCGGGGGTGTCCGAGACAATAACGGCCTGACGCGAAACAACGGCATTAATCAGGCTTGATTTTCCGGCGTTGGTCGGACCGGTTAAAACAACACGGAAGCCTTCGCGCAGACGTTCTCCGAAATTTGAAGAAGACAGATGTTTTTTGATTGATTCACAAAGTTTAAATACGGTGTTCAGATTCTTTTCGATAATTGATTGAGGAATATCTTCTTCCGGAAAATCGATATAGGCCTCTAAATAAGCGTATATTTCAAGCAATTGTTCGCGCCAGGACGAATACAGATTTTTTAAATTTCCGGACATTTGGCGCAAGGCTTGTTTTTGTTGTTCTTCGGTTTCGGCATCAATCAAGTCGGCCAGACCTTCGGCTTCGGTTAAATCCATTTTTTTGTTGTAAAAAGCACGTTTTGAAAACTCACCCGGTTCGGCTAAACGGAAATTTTTGATTTTTGATAGATTTTCGATAACGGAAGATAAGACGGCGCGCGAACCATGACATTGGATTTCGACAATGTCTTCGCCCGTAAAAGAATGAGGCGCTTTGAAATAAAGCACAAGGGCGTTATCTAAAGGCTGCTCGAGCACGTTAACGGCATGTATTTGCGTGACATAGGCATAGCGCGGTTTGAGCGTTTTGAGATTTAGATTTGTGAGCTCTTTTATGGCATTTATTGCGTCGTTTCCCGAAATTCGAATAACGGCGACACCTGATTTGCCGTAAACGGTTGATAAGGCATATATGGTTTTTTGTGTCATGGTTTTTCTCTTTTTTGTTTTGAGAATATACGCAAGATGTTAATAAAAACATAAAAAGCGTTTTAATGAGTCAGGAAAGGTTTTTTATTGTTTTTTAATGTTCGTATCATAAAATAGGCGAAATTGCTTTCTACGGGCTTTAGACGGGCTCGGTTTTTGAGGACTTGAAAATGAAGAAAAAATTGTTGATTTGGGATTTTGACGGCGTTGTTGCCGATACGGAAAAACTTTGGCTTTATAACAGAATGATCACATTAAACGAAAAATTCGGTTTGAACTGGGATGACAAAACAGTTCGTGCAAAGCTTTTAGGGATGAGCGATAAAACAAAAAGAGAAGTTTTGGATAAAATGGGATTTAAAACGGACGATGCTTTTTGGGAAAAAAATAAAAAAATGGATTGGGATTTGATGCTTTCAAAAGGATTCCAGCCGACAGACGGTATTGTTGATATTTTCAAAATTAAGAACATTAAGCAATGTATTGCAACCGGTACTTTGAAAGAAAAAATGGTTATGAAAGTTAAAGTTTCGGGAATTGGTAAGTGGTTTTCTTTTGATAACGTTTTTACGGCAGATATGGTGGAACGCGGCAAGCCGGAGCCTGATTTGTTTTTGCTTGCGTGTGAGAAAATGGGCGAAAAACCGGAAGATGCCATTGTTGTTGAAGATTCGGTTGTCGGTTTGGAGGCCGCTATCAGAGCCGGCTGTTTTCCCGTTGCGTTTGTCGGGCACGCTTTAAAAGATGATGAGGTGTATTTTGAGCAAATTAAAAAACTCGGTGTTCAAAATATTTTTGATAATATGAAAGATTTAAAAGCTTTTATTTTAAGCAAGATGTAAACGAAAGATTAATTTTTAAGAGGTAAAACGATACTTGACTTTTTAACTGAAGGGTGCTAGTTTTAAATTCTAATTATTTTTATATATAAGAGAAAAAAATGGTCAATGTAAATGAAAACAATGCCTATAAAAGAGGGCAGGAACTTTTAGACAGCGGTATGTATAAGGAAGCTATTGAGCAATTTGATGCCGCTATCAGAGAACAACCGGATTCTTGGAAAGCAATCAATTCTAAAGGTTTTGCTTTTCAGAAAATGAGTAAATATACCGAAGCCGTAGAATGTTTTGACAAGGCTTTGCAAATCAATCCAAAATCTGTTGAAGTTTTAAACAATAAGGGCGTGACGCTCAGTATGCGCGGTCTTTATAAAGAAGCTATCGAATGTTTCGACGGTGCGTATAAGGCTGATCCGACGTCTTTGGAAGCTTTGAACGGCAAGGCGATTGCTTTGCAGCATATGTTTTTGTTTAAAGAAGCTTTAGATGTTTTGGAACAGGCTATGAAGGTTGATCCGAAACATCCGCAAACGCTTTTGAGTATTGCCGTAACGCTTCAAAAGCTTAAGCAATATGACCGTTCGATTTCTTTTTTCAAAAAAGTGCTTTCCGCCGATAAAAATAATGTTAAAGCGTGGAACGGTATCGGCGTTACGTATCAGCTGATGGGTGATAATGAATCGGCACTGAAATGTTTTACGAAAATTTTGAACATTAACAGCTCGGAAATTCAAGCTTGGATTTCTATCGGTTTTGTTTATCAGAAAATGTTTAAGTTTAAAGACGCTTTAAAATGTTACAAAAAAGCGCAAACGTTTATCGGAGGCAGATATCATCATAAAATGTATGACGGACTTGCCTCATGCTTAACGAAGCTTTCGGAATTTGATCAGGCAATAGAAGTTTACAAACAGATTTTTCAACATGAAGAAGGCAAGAAAAAATGGGACGCTCAGCGCTCAATTAAGTTTGTAAACAAGCTCAAACGCAAAAAAGCCATCGGGACGTTGCCGGATATTATGGCCGGCGCACCGGCAGAGAGTGGCGGGGAAGCTTCTGATACAGCTTCCGAAGAGTAAAAACGCGTATAACAGCTTGTCTAGAGCCAAAATTTCGGGACGAAAGTTTCCTCATGTACGCTTTTGTACACTGCGGAACTTTCGCCCTTATTTTAACTCTATCCAAACCATTCTTAAGCGTTTTTTTTGGATTATATTTTTTAGATGCCTAGCGCCGACTAGGGTTGGCAGGCCTGACGGAAGGGTGATGATGAAAGAAAAATGTTATGCGTAGGGGTTTGATTGTTTGCGCACGGTTATACGGATAGGGACACCGCCCAAGTTAAATGTTTCGCGCAGGCTGTTGACGAGATAACGTAGATATGATTCGGGCAAGCCTTCCGGATTGCTTGAAAAAAGGAAGAATGCCGGCGGGCGCGTTTTTGCCTGAGTGATGTATTTTAGTTTGATGCGGCGATTGTTTTTGCCGAGCGGCGGCGGATTTTGACTTAAAACATCGGCAAACCATTGATTGAGCGGTGCTGTCGGAATGCGTGTGTTCCAACGGTCATAAACCTTCAAAACCGCGTTCATCAATTTATCAAGACCTTCTTTTTTTAAGGCGGAAATCGTTACGGTCGGGACACCCGAGATTTGTGTCAGCGACGTTTGGAGTTTGTCGTTTAATTTTTGAATTGTTTGTGTGCGATTGGCAATATCCCACTTGTTGACAGCAATAACAAGTGCGCGTCCCTCATCAATTACCTGACGGGCAATGGTTAAATCCTGCTTGTCTAAAACAGCATCGGCATCAAGCACTAAAACAACGACCTGAGCCATAAAGGCAGCATGTTTTGTTGAGGCGGCGGACATCTTTTCAAGAGAATCGGTGATTTTGCTTTGACGGCGGAGACCTGCCGTATCAACAAGATTTATTTTTCTGCCTTTAAATGTCCATTTTGTTTTAATGGCATCGCGTGTGATGCCGGCTTCGGGTCCCGTCAGCATTCGTTCATCGCCCAATAAAGCGTTGGTTAAGGTCGATTTGCCGACATTCGGACGGCCGATAATAGCTAAATCTATCGGGCGGGATTTTTCGCTTTCGTCGTTGTCTTGAATTTCTTCTTTTTGCTCTTTGACGTGTTCTTTTAGGAGCGTGTATAAATCTTCAAGACCGAGGCCGTGTTCCGCCGAAAACGGAACAGGTTCGCCAAGACCTAATTTGTAGGCTTCAAAAATGCTGTCTTCCTGAAGTTTGCCTTCGCATTTGTTTGCAAGCAAGATAACGGGTTTGTGACTTTGGCGGACAAGAGAAGCAAACGTTTCATCATAAGGTTGAACACCGACGCGTGCGTCAATTAAAAACAAGCAAACATCAGCTTCATCAATTGCACGTTTTGTTTGTTTGTACATACGCGTTTCAATGCTTTTCTCATCGCCCTCTTCAAAGCCTGCCGTATCAATTAATTTTAAGGAAATGTCTCTGAAATCCGCAAAGACTTCTTTGCGGTCGCGGGTAACACCGGGTGTGTCATGAACAAGCGCAACTTTACGCCCCGCTAAGCGATTTAGAAGAGTTGACTTTCCGACATTCGGGCGTCCGATGATGGCAACCGTTAAATACATTTTCGCTCCTATTTGAAAGCAATTAAATCAGCATCGCTTGTTGTGAAAATAATTGTTTTTTGCGCGGCAACAGGACCAAAAGGCAGGTCCTCATGCAAATTCAACTCGTTTTTTTGAGCACCGGTCAGGGCATCAAAGGTTAAGACTTTGCCGTTTGAAGATGTCAGCATAAGCTCAGAATTGATGAGAACGGGACCCGAGAGATAAAGAGAGCGTTTTTCTTTTGAACTCAGGTCGCTGAAAAGTTCGGTCGACCAGAGATTTTCCCCCGTTTTTTTGTTTAAGGCGATCAGCTCAAATTTATCGGAAAGAATGAAAAGAGCTTCTTTGTCAACGCACGGTGTGTTTGTAGAACCGATTTGTTTGCGCCATAAAACCTCGCCCGATTCAATGTTTACGGCCAATGTTAAATCATTCGTTCCAGCGGCATAAACCGTGTCGCCGTCAATCACAGGGGCTGCTTTGATGGCATTAAGCCCGATTTGAGAGCCGATTTTGCCTGTGTTGACTAAAGAATTTGACCAAAGCGGATAGCCGATGCGCGCATTGAAAGCTTGAATTTCGCCGTTTGAAAAAGCTGCAACGATAATTTCTTTTTCGTGGCTGTATGCCGAAGGCGCAAGACCTGCCAAAACGGTGTCTTCCGATGACATGTTATATGCCCATATCTCGTCGCCGTTTTGAGCATCAAGAGCAAGAATTTGATTGTCTATCGTTTGAACAAAAAGCTTGTTATCGGCGGCGGTCGGCGCGGTTCGGAGCGGAATTTTTAAGTCTTTCCGCCATAAAATTTCACCTGTTTGGGCGTTGAGCGAAAATACAGAACCAAAGCCTGCAAGCGCGTATAAATGATTGTTGTTAAAAGCTAAGCCGACACCGTTTAAGCCGCTTTTTGAATCGTTTTTATTTAAAGTTTTGAGCTTTTGTTTGAAAATTTGTTTGCCCGTTTTTAAATCAAAAGCATAAACCGTCGCGTTAACATCCTGGGCATAGACGATGCTGTTTGCAACAATCGGGGCGCTCAGCAGAAGATTTCGTTTTGAAGAACCTTCGCCGAAACTCGCACTCCAGCTTTCGTGCATGTCTGTTTGTGCGGCAATGTTTTTTAACAAATGTGCGGCGTTTAGCCCCGTTTGATTCCAGCTTTCGTTTTCAACCGGTTCGGAAAGCTTGAATGAAGTGGCGGCAGAAGTTTCTTTTGAGATAAATTGTTCCGGTTCTGCCCAAACGGAAATCCTGTTCCCTTGGGGAATTTCTTTGTGGCTTGAACAAGCGCATAGGGCTGAAACTAAGCATATCAGCCCGAAAATTTTTGATTTAGAAAACATTGATTAACCTTTCTTAGATGTCAGAGAGCGCCGTTAACATGTCTTGAACACGATTTCTGAAATCGTCCGAAATACGAGAATCCTGCAAGAGCTCTTGATAAAGATTTCGTGCCGTTTCGTGGTCGCCGGATTGAATCGCCGAAAGAGCCATATATTCTTTGGCAATCGGTGCCCAAGAATCATCTGCGGCAACAACCGGCTTTAACAAGGTTTCAATTTCGGCAAAGGGTGCCGTGTCTATTTTTTGAGCTGCAAGTTTAATCGCGGCTAAATTTCTGATGCGCGGATTTAACTCGTCATTGTCAACAATTGATTGAAGCATTTTAAGGGCATCATCAATTTTGTTTTGTTCTAAAAGCAAATCGGAAATTTGGATGCGCGCAAGTTCGCTGTAAATGCCGTGATCGCCCGCAGCGATTTTTTCCAATGCTGCCATCATTTGTTGGGGATTTTGATCTAAATTTGCGGCAATGTATGTGTCGGTTTGCTTTCTGAATTGATTTTCACGCCAGTTTTTAATCGTTTCAAAACTAACGGTAATGCTTAAAACCAAAATGACAAACAAGACAATAAACAGACCGTATTTTTTCCAAAAAGCTTTCAGGTTGTCGTTTTTAACTTCGTCATCAACTTCCATAATAAAAGCATCAGCCATTGCTTCGTCATAAGCAGCGGTCTTTTTCGTTTTGACGGTTGAGGGGGTTGCTTTTTGCTGTGTCTTTTTTGTTTCTTTAGTCATCCTTTTGTCCTTTGCTTAAAAAATAAGTTTATTTCAATATAAAACAATTTTTATATTTATCAATCTATTTTTATTCCATTATTTCACAAACCAAAAATCCGCGTATCCAACGCAAGTCATTCGCTGAAAACTTGTTGAAAACGATAACGTTTTGCTCGTTGGTGATGATTTGGAGCGCATATCTGCCGGTTGTGGGTGTGAAAGGAATTTCAATACTCTTAATGTCGCTGAAATGAATAACGGCATCTTGAATGGCAAAGCCTAAAAGCTTTCTGAAAATAATGATGCGCTTGTTGTGGATAATCATCAAATCTTTGACCATTAGTGTCAGAAAAGCATAAACAATCAGCGTTAAAATCAGAGCATAGCAGGCGAGCGCCAAATGAAGCGGGATATGTTTGATGATGATGGAGTGATTGTAGAATGCGTAGCCTAAAAGCAAAGACAGCAGGATAATTGAGAAAATATTTAAAACGCTGTATAAATCAAACATAATATGACGCGCCTTAATCAGCTTTTTGTCTTGTCTTTGCTTGCAGGCGAAATCTTTAGAATGTTTTTTCTCAAAAACAAAATCTTTCGGTAAATTCCATTCTTTGACAACCTCGGCATAAGAACGATCCATGTCGTTTACACGGTGTGCAACCATGCCTTTTTCGGAAAGATGAATCGGCGGAAGATTGAGCGCGGAGGCATATTCTTTCCAAATGGAACGGATGTGCTTGGGGTTGATGGAAATATAAAGCGGAACAATCTTTTTCGGATCATCATGGTAAAGCTCAATAATAAATTTGTTTTTGCTTAAAAGACCGTATTGGCAGAATTTTAGGCGCAAACGAACCCCCTTATATTTGGAGAGAGGCTCCTCAAAAGAATGAGGCGTGCCGAAAACAGGAAAGTCTTTGACAATAAAGGTTTGTCCGTCAAAAGAAACCTTTTTTGAGCGGAACAGATGAAAAAGCGAAACCAAAACAATGCCTAACCCTAAAAATAACAGGAGGTATGAAAAAGTCGCAGTCGAAATAAACGAATGAATTTTAATTGAAGTCTGTGTTATATGGCGTTCAAAATCAGTTGTGCCGGAAAGGTCAGTGAAGCCAACCAGATAGGAGCCTAAGGCTAAAAACATAAGCCCCGAGATAAAAGCCAAAAGCAAAAGCAAACGCGAAACACGGTCTGTCGCTTTGGTCGGTAAACGGTCAAGTTTTAAGCGAAATTTTTGGGCATAATGTTCACGAAAATCTGGCTGCATAATTTGTGTCCTATAATATGTTCGAATTAATTCTTCGGATACTATACAAAAATTTTTTGAAAGAATCATCAGTTTTTTTCGTTTTACGCAATGTTTGATGAGAAAAAATGCAGATAACGACACAGCCAAAGTAACTTTCGGCGGGATTTTTTAATAAAAATTTTAATCTTTTGATTTAAAATAACCAAAGAATTTTAATAAGAAGAAGGGGTCGAGATGTTGTTCTTTAGCTTTTTTAACGGTATTTCCGAATTTTTGTTCGGACTTTCCGCTTTCATCTTTTTGGGGTTTGCAACATGGTATTCCTCTTCGCTTAAATATGCCAAAGGGCTGAAAGCTTTATGGTTTGGTCTTTTTGTTTTCTTTATTGCGGCGGGTTTTTATAAACGGAATTCATTTTTTGTGTATTACGGCGTTTCAACCGACATTTTAGTCTTTTTGAGGCTGTTCTTGACGGTCGGTGCGACGGTTTTGTTTTTGATGGCTTCATCACATATATTGCTTTCAAAAGAATTGCCGGTGCATATCCTGTTTTCGTTCATCAGTATCGGTTTAATATTGAGTTTATACGCCGTGTTTTTGGCCAAAAATTCTGAAATGGAGCAGAATTTGAGCCTTATTGTGCCGATGATCGGTTTGGCTTATTTGTTTTTGGCTTTTGTTTCGCAGCCTAATTTGAGACACCATTTGGGTATTGCCATTGCCGGACTGGTGATGTTCGGATTTTTTGAACAGATGGCATTTTTTACGTTTTTGGGACTGCCTTTTTCGTATGTGTTTACACTTACGCTTTTGTTGATTTTGGCAGGTTCGTATTTTTTGATGATTGCGGAGTTTTGTGCGCTCGATAAAAAAGAAATTCAAAAAAACTTAGAGGATTTTTCGGACAATGTGATGAATATCGTTAAAGCTTCACCTTTTCCGATTTTGATTTCAAAGTTAACCGATGATACGATTGTTTTTGCCAATAAAAACGCGTTAAAACTTTTTGAACTCGATGTGACCGAACTTTCAAGATATCATTTCAAAGATTTGTTTGTTGATGCGGATAACAGACGATTGCTTCTTGAAAAACTGGAGCATATTAAAGAAGTTCAGGATTTTGAGGTTTTGGTTAAAACATCATTCGGAACAACGCCTTTTTGGTTGCTTGCTTCGGCCAATGTTATCAATTATAACGGCGATATGGTTCTTTATGTGGCATTTCAAGATATTACAAGCCGAAAATTAAGAGAAAGAGCATTGCAAAATCAGGCAGACAGAGATCCGCTGACCTCGATTTACAACAGACGTTATTTTGAAGAAAATGTGGCCAAGAGAATTGATACGGCGCATTTGAAAAAGAAAGATTTTGCCGTTTTAATGGTTGATGCGGACCACTTTAAAGATGTTAACGACAAATACGGACACAAGACGGGCGACAAGGTTTTGATGGAATTGGCTCATGTTTTGGAAAGGTCGTTAAGACCGGATGATGTTGTTGCGCGTTATGGCGGTGAGGAGTTTGTTGCATTTTTAAATGATGTTAACGAAGAAGTGGCTGTCGCAGTGGCTAACAGGCTTAAAAATGCTGTTGCGAATGCCGTCGTTTACAGCGAATCGGGCGAACCTGTTTCATGGACGGTGAGTATCGGGGTGGCTCCTTCGGGGATTTCCGATGAGGTTTCGTTGATGATTAAGATGGCTGATGATGCAATGTATATGGCTAAAGAAAACGGAAGAAACCGCGTTGAGCTTTATGAGTTGGACAATTTTAAAGATTTGGACCGACTTCGGGAACCAAAAGAACAAATTCATCCTGTTTTTGATGAAGAAAATGAGGAAATTTCGCTTCTTGACGGAATTGAAACAAGCCGTATTTCAGAGGAATAAAAAATGGGGTGTGTCGTTCATGAAAATTGCGGCGGGTGTCTTTGGCGCGATTTGGATTTGAAGACCTATCAGGCACAAAAAGAAAAAAACGTTCGTGATTTGCTTGAGGCAAATTTTGGCGATTTGTCGGGGATTTGGCAACCCCCCGTTTTTTTGAAGGACGGCACACGAAGGCGTGCCGCTTTTGCTTTTGTGTTTAAAAATCAAAAACTGACGTTTGGTTTTAATGAAAACAAAAGTGATAAAATTGCAGATGTATCAACATGTTTGATGCTGACGCCGAAAATTAATGAGGCGCTGTCTGTTTTAAAAGATTTTTTGAAAGATATTTGTTCTGTTCGGGTTACAAAAAAACAGAAAAATAAAAAGTTTGTAACCGAACAGATTGAAAGCGGTGATTTGCTTGTTTTAGAAGCTCAAAACGGGCTTGATGTTGTTTTGGAAACGCAGTCCGAGCTTTGTCTTGAACATCGTATGGTTATTTTTGATTTTATGAATCAAAATGAAGGGATTATTCGTTTTTCGTGGCGGAAAAAACACACCCAGGAAGCAGAACCGATTGTTGAAAAAACAAAGCCGTTCATTGAAATAAGCGGCGCGCGGGTTTTTGTGGCGCCGGGGGATTTTTTGCAGGCTTCGAAAGAAGGCGAAAAAGCGTTGGTTGATTTGGTGATAAAATATATCGGACAAACAAGAGGAAAAATGGTCGATTTGTTTTGCGGAATCGGCACGTTTTCGTATGCGCTGAGCGCTTTAGATGAGACAAACGTTTTGTCTGTTGATGTGAGCGAATCTCTTTTAAAGGGGTTTAAACATTCGCTTCACAAACAAATGATTCAAAATGTTGAGATTTTGCAGAAGAATTTGTTTTTGTATCCGTTAACCAAAGAGGAATTAAAAGGCGCAAGCGTGATCGTGTTTGACCCGCCGAGAGCCGGTGCCAAAGAGCAGGTCAGAGAATTTTGCAAAATTGAAGAGGCTCAAAGACCGCAGAAAATCATAGCCGTTTCTTGCAATGCTTCAACTTTTGCACGCGACGGAAAAGCACTTGTCGACGGAGGGTATAAGCTTAAAAGTTTGACGATGGTTGACCAGTTTGTTTATTCTAATCACAGCGAATTTGTTGGGTTGTTTACAAATGAAAAATAAGCGAATATAATGATAAAAAAATTTTATGGAGAAAACTGATGAAAACAAAAATTTTAATGATTGCAAGCGCTTTTTTAGCTTCGTGTGCGCCGGTTGATTATTATGAGCCGGAGAGTTTGGATTCTTGTCCGAAAGTTCAGATAGACGGTGCAAACAAATCAATTATTCAAAAAGCCGCCGGTTATGATTTATTTAAAATTGAAGTTGTCGGTTATGACGGACATTGTTATTTTGATGAGCGTGTTTCGAAAGTTAAGGCTGTTGTTGCGCCTCGTTTCAGAGTAACGCGTTTAGATGATACAAGCGTTGAAGATGTTCATTTTTCTTATTATATCGAGACAGCCGAAGGTCCGGCAAGATTTTTGGGTAAGAAAACATATTTTACGGAAGTTAAGCTGCCTAAAGGCGCAAAAGAAGCATATCATACACCGAAACCGGGTGAACTTTCCGTTCCCGCGGGGGAACATGAAGCCGATATTTATGTCGGGCTTTATGCTATCAGAGCTGATTCAGAATATAAAACAAAATAAGAAAAGAGGTTCAAATGGAACAAAATGTTTTGATGGCTAATGCCGTCAGATTTTTGAGTGTGGATGCAATTAATAAGGCAAATTCCGGACATCCGGGTATGCCTCTCGGTATGGCTGATGTGGCAACCGTTTTGTTTTCAAAGTTTTTGAAATTTTATCCGAAAGATGCG
Organism: Alphaproteobacteria bacterium UBA1254; assembly: GCA_002308495.1. Taxonomy (GTDB): domain Bacteria; phylum Pseudomonadota; class Alphaproteobacteria; order RF32; family CAG-239; genus UBA1254. The sequence goes on along the minus strand of DBVW01000021.1, from coordinate 74,885 downwards.
AAATGGTTTGACAGAGACAGATTTGTTTTATCTGCCGGACACGGTTCAATGCTTTTGTATTCGCTTTTATATTTGACGGGCTATGAAGATATCAGTCTTGCAGACATTAAAAATTTCAGACAACTCGGTGCTAAAACGGCAGGACATCCGGAATACGGACATCTGGAAGGTATTGATATGACAACAGGGCCTTTGGGACAAGGTATTTCATCGGCTGTCGGTATGGCAATTGCAGAGCGGATTGTGAATGCAAAATTTTCAGATGAGCTTTGTAATCACTTTACATACGTGATTGCGGGCGACGGTTGTTTGATGGAGGGCATCAGCGAGGAAGCAGCTTCGATTGCCGGACACTTAAAATTAAACAAGCTTATCGTTTTTTGGGATAATAATAATATTACGATTGACGGAACGGTTGATGACGCAAGTTCGACGAATCAAATTCGGCGTTTTGAGGCGATGGGCTGGAATACGATTGAAATTGACGGACACAATTTTGAAGAGATTGAAAAGGCTATTTTAAAAGCACAGAAATCGGATAAACCGACGCTTATTTCGTGTAAGACAACAATCGGATATGGCGCACCGAACAAATGCGGGACGTCAAAATGTCACGGTTCGCCTTTAGGAGAGGAAGAAACCGCGTTGATGCGTGAAAATTTGGGTTGGAAATATGCGCCTTTTGAAATTCCTCAAGATGTTTTAAATGCATGGCGGAAGGTCGGCGAAAGGTCAAAAGAGGCCTATGAAAACTGGAAAAAAGAAGCTTTGAAAGCAGGCAAATCTTTTGATGATTATATTCATGATGTTTTGCCGCAAAATTGGGATGCCGATTTAAAGAAATTAAAAGCAAAAGCTTTAGAGGAAAAAACGAAAGTTGCCACAAGAAAAGCTTCGCAGATGTGTTTGGAGGAAATTGTTAAAAATGTGCCTCAGATTGTCGGCGGGTCGGCTGATTTGGCAGCTTCGAATCTGACTTTTGCAAGCTATATGAAAACGATTTATTCTCATGATTTTAACGGTAATAATATTAAATACGGTATCAGAGAACACGCGATGGGGGCGATTATGAACGGTATGGTCCTCCACGGCGGTGTGATTGCGTATGGCGGAACGTTTTTTGTTTTTTCGGATTATATGAGGCCGGCGATGAGGCTTGCCGCATTGATGGGGCTTCGCGAAATTTATGTTTTGACACATGATTCTATCGGTGTGGGTGAAGACGGTCCGACACATCAGCCTGTCGAGCATTTGGCTTCATATCGGGCGATGCCGAATATTTTGACGTTCAGACCTTGCGATGTGATTGAAACGGCCGAAGCTTGGGAAATTGCTCTGACGAGCGAGAAAAGGCCTTCGATTTTGGCCTTGTCGCGTCAGAATCTGCCTCTTTTAAGAACGTCGATTGATGAAAATTTGAGTTTGAAAGGCGCTTATGTTATTTCTGATTGTGAAGGGAAGCGCGATGTAACGCTTATTGCAACCGGTTCGGAAGTTATGCTTTGTGTTGAAGCACAAAAGGTGCTTAGAGAAAAAGGTATTCACGCTGCTGTTGTATCTATGCCGTGTATGGAGCTTTTTGAAGAGCAAAGCAAAGATTATCGCCAGCAAGTTTTGGGAAAAGCTCCGCGACTCGCTGTAGAAGCTGCTTCAACATTTGGTTGGGACAGATATGCCGACGAAATAATCGGAATGAATTGTTTCGGAGCATCGGGCAAAGGTGATGATGTTTACGGCTTTTTCGGCATAACAGTTAATGAAATATTAAAAAAGGTTGAAAAATTAGTCGCTTAAAGTTATAGTGATTCCAATATAACATTTTATAAAAAGGAAGAAAAATATGGCAGGTAGCATTAATAAGGTTATTTTGGTCGGTAATTTGGGTGCCGATCCGAGAGTTTCAAACACTCAGAGCGGAACCAAGATTGTGAATTTTAACTTAGCGACTTCTGATCGTTGGCGCGATAAAGCAACAGGCGAAATGAAGGAAAAGACAGAGTGGCATCGCGTGGTTATTTTTAATCCGCAACTTGCCGAAACGGCTGAGCGCTATTTGCACAAAGGTTCGAAAGTTTATTTGGAAGGACAGCTTCAGACAAGACGTTGGGAAGATAACAGCGGACAGGAAAAATTCACCACGGAAGTTGTTTTGCAAAATTATGCCGGAACACTCGTTATGCTTGATGCAAAAGGTGATGGAAATTCTTCGTTTGCCGGAGAAGATCCGTTTGCGGCGTCGGCTTCGGGTTGGGATGCGGCAGCGCCTTCTTCCGCACCGGCAACTGATTTAGATGATGATATTCCGTTTTAGAGGCCCCCATGACGAAAGAAAATGAATTCGGACGTTCAATGATTGAGATGCTCGGCGTTTTAGCGATTATCGCCGTGATTACGTCGGGCTCGATTGTCGGTTATTCAAAAGCTATGCGCCGGCATCGCTTAAACGAAACAATTACGCAAGTTTCGCTGATGATGACGAATATCCGCAGTTTTTACAGCACAACAGATGATTATGAAGGTTTTGATGAAAATACGGCCGCTCGTTATAATATGGTTACTCAAAGAATGAGAGGGGCTGACGGGACCTTGATGAATCCTTATAAAGGCAGAATTAGTATTTCGCTTGATAAGGCTGTTCAAGGCGGTCCGGATCATACCGCTTTTGTGATTACTTATCGTGATTTGCCCGTTGAAGCTTGTGTCGGATTGTCAACAATGGACTGGGGGCTGGGTGAAAAAATCGGTTTAATCGGTGTTTCGGTCGGTGCTGGTGACGGAGAGCCTGATTTTCCGCATAAACCTTCGGAATATTTTACGGTTAACAGACAAACAAGACCTTTGACAATGACTGAGGCAGCAGAACATTGCTCCGGCGAAGACCCCAGCGCGTCACGCAGTGTGGTCGCGTGGAAGTATTTTTAAAGGAATATAAAATAAAAAAAGAGAGCCTTCGGGCTCTTTTTTTGTGGGTTTTAGAAGTATTTCCAAGCAACAGAACTTCGCGGACGAAGCGGGTCGTCGCCGGAGCAATGTTCTGCTGCTTCGGTCATGCTCAGCGGAGCTGTCATTCTGTTGACCGTAAAGACTTCTGATAAGGGTTTCGGATAATTCGGCTCTTCGCCGTTTTCGCCGACAGCAATGCCGACCAAACCGACTTTTTCATCATAAGCCCAATCGCGTTGCGCAAGCATTATGCAGGCTTCGGTCGGTAAATCATAGTAGGTAATGACAAAGGCGGTATTTGGTAAACCGTCGTGAACAGCCTGATCAAGTGTGATTTTAATACGCCCTTTATACGGGTTGAGCAAATTTTCGTCCTGACCCAACATTTTTTCGGAAATCATGTTGAATTTTATGGCGGTTTCAACATCAAAACTTTCGTAAGAATCGACATTTGCGTAAAACGCACGGATGTTTGTGGACATTAAAGCGATTTGATGAATAACCTCGTTCAAACGGTAGCGGCGCATGGCTCTTGAATAGCTGACCAAAGCACCTGTCGATAAGGCCGCAATAATGGCAAGAATGCCTAAAATTTCAATCATTGAACGACCGATATTTTCTTTTAGCAGAGTATGTTTCTTTTTGTTTTTCATTGCAGACCTACCAAGATACTCTAATATCTAATATACTAATATTTAATTAAAAATAAGGCAATATTATCTTTAGTCATAAGTTTTATTCCAAAGGATATAAAAAAAGAGCCGAAAGGCTCTATTTTTTTGCGTTGATGATTTTTAAGGCTTCTTCTAAACTTAAATCAGGTTTGCGCTGTTTTTGAGGAATAGCGTAATTTGTTTTGCCGCATTTAAGATATAGACCGTAACGCCCCGTTGCTAAAACGATATCTTCGTTTGTTTTCGGATTTTTGCCCAAGACGGTTGCCTCTGGCTTTTCTTTTGCATTTTTTAAGAGTTCTTCGGCGCGCTTCTTTGTGATGTTGAAAATTGTGTCATCGCCTGTCAATGAGCGGGATTTTGTACCCTGTTTGATGTAGGGGCCGAATTTTCCCAAATTGACCTCAATGCCGCCGCCTAAATCTTTCGGAAGATCAATTAAAGTTTGAGCTTGGTCAAAAGTTAAGTCTTCAGGTTTGATGCTGCGCGGCAAAGCAACGCGTTTTGGCTTTTCTGTTAAAGCCGTTGCGTCATCACCCCATTGAACATAAAAGCCGTATGGGCCTTTTTTTAGATAGACGTTAAGCGTTTTATAAGTGCCGAGCAGTTTGTCTTCGGGACGAGGTTCTTTCGGTGTGTTATTTTCCTGTTCTTCTTCGTCTTTGACATCGGTTAAGGGTTTTGTATATTTGCATTCGGGGTAATTCGAGCAGCCTAAAAAGGCACCGAATTTGCCGAGTTTGACGCTTAAATGACCTTGATGACATTCGGGGCAAAGACGCGGATCAGTGCCGTCTTTTGTTTCGGGGAAAAGGTGATGAGACAAGACTTCATCTATTTTTTCAATAACGTCCGAGACTTTTAAAGGCGCAACGGAATCCACATTTTTAATGAATTTTGCCCAAAAGCCCGAAAGGAGTTTTTTCCAATCCATCTGCCCGTTTGAAACATCATCCAAAAATTCTTCAAGTTGAGCGGTGAAGTCATATTCGACGTATTTTTTGAAATAGTTTTCCAAAAAGACGGTAACGATGCGCCCTCTGTCTTCAGGAATGAAGCGGAGTTTTTCAACTTTAACATACTTCCTTTCCTGCAAAACGGCAATAATCGAAGCGTATGTCGACGGACGGCCGATGCCGAGTTCTTCAAGCTTTTTAACAAGGCTTGCTTCGGTAAAGCGCGGCGGCGGTGTTGTCATGTGTTGTTCGGGTTTGATTTCGCCTTTTTTGACTTGCTCGTCTTCATTAACATTCGGCAAAATACGATTGTCTTCATCATCGGCGCTGTCATCTTTTGACTCTTGATAAAGTTTTAAGAAGCCGTCAAAAGCGATAACCTGACCGTTGGCACGCAGCAGAATTTTCTCGTCTTTTGACAGAGAATCTATCGTAACACGGTCTAAAACAGCCGGTGACATTTGGCAGGCAACCGTGCGTTTCCAAATCAGTTCATAAAGTTTATGAGCATCCGAATCGAGTTTGGTTTCCATCTTTTTGGGAGTGTTCATCACATCTGACGGACGAATAGCTTCGTGAGCTTCCTGCGCATTTTTTGATTTTGTTTTATAGATTTTCGGGTCTTTCGGGAGATATGGCGCCCCAAAATATTTTTCAATGGCGCTGCGGCATGCTTTGATGGCTTCATCGGACAAGTTGACGGCATCGGTACGCATATATGTAATATAACCGTCTTCATAAAGCTTTTGAGCAATCTGCATCGTCTTTTTAGCCGAAAAGCGAAGTTTTCTTGCAGCTTCCTGCTGTAAGGTTGATGTTGTGAACGGCGGGGCCGGATAGCGATTTGCTTTTTTACGCTCAACCAAGGATATATGAAAATCTTGAGCTTCAATTTTTGCTTTGGCTTCAAGAGCTTTGGCTTCGGTGTTGATGTCGAATTTTTCGAGTTTTTTGCCGTCAAGATTGATTAAATGAGACGGAATAACGGCTTTTTCTTTTGTGAGTAAATCAACGTCAATCGTCCAATATTCTTCAGGTTTGAATTTTTCAATTTCATTTTCGCGATCGCAAATTAAACGAAGAGCAACACTTTGAACACGACCGGCAGATTTTGAGCCCGGTAATTTGCGCCACAAAACAGGAGACAATGTGAATCCGACGAGGTAGTCAAGTGCGCGGCGGGCCATGTAGGCGGAAACGAGATTGTCATCTATCTGACGGGGATTTTTAATTGCTTCCGTGACGGCAGATTTTGTGATTTCGTGGAAAACAACACGTTCGATTTTTTTGCCTTGAATTTTTTTGCGCGCCGTTAATTCTTCCAAAATGTGCCAAGCAATGGCTTCTCCCTCTCTATCAGGGTCGGATGCGAGAATTAAAGTGTCGGCATCTTTTAGGGCCGTGATGATGTCGTTTAAGCGTTTTTTGCCGCCGGCGCTTAATTCCCACAGCATGTCAAAATCTTTATCCGGATTGACGGAGCCGTCTTTTGAAGGGAGGTCACGGATGTGGCCGAAACTTGCTAAAACTTTGTAATCAGAGCCAAGATATTTGTTGATTGTTTTTGCTTTTGCCGGTGATTCTACAACAACGAGTTTCATTTTACTAGCCTTAAACCTTCTTTTGTTAAACTTAAAAAGCTCGAGTTTTGCTTTGTTATTAACCCTTCAAGCTCAAGCTCGGTAATGATGACCATAACATCATTTGCTTTCATCTTTAAATGGCGTATTAAGTCGTCTTGTTCAATACCTGCCGCACCGATGATTTGCAAAATTTTATTGCTGTCCGCCGAGCTTTTTTGTTTCGGCACAATATTGACTTGTTTTTTTTCAAAGTCAAGAGGTTTTGATTTTAACGTTGCGTTTTGATGTGTTTTTAACGTTCGGTTTTGAGTGAGCGCTAATGTTTGTAAAATATCATCGGCATTTTCCGTTAAAAGAGCGCCTTCTTTAATGAGTTTGTTGCATCCGGCAGATTTGTTTTCAAACGGGGAACCCGGGACGGCAAAAATGTCTTTGCCTTGTTCAAGTGCTAAACGCGCCGTAATCAGCGAGCCGGAATTTAACGAGGCTTCAACAACCAAAACCCCCATGCTTAATGCCGAAACAATGCGGTTTCGGCGCGGAAAATTTGAGACGTTTGCCGCAGTGCCGAGCGGAAATTCGGAAATGATAACACCCTGTGAGGCAATTTGTTCGTATAATTCTTGATTTTCTTCGGGATAGCAGATATCAACACCGGTTCCTAAAACAGCAACGGTCGGCGCCTGTTCGTTTTTGGCATATAAGGCGCCTTTGTGCGCTGCCGAATCGATACCGCGCGCCATACCGGAAACAACCAAAACATCATTGTTTGTTAGGTCGTAGGCGATACGTGAGGCAATTTTTCGCCCTGCTACAGACGCATTGCGCGAACCGACTATGGCCAGGGTTGCCGGATAATTCAGCAAATCAAGATTGCCTTTGGCGTATAAAATCGGCGGCGCATCATTGAGCTGTTTTAAAAGAGCGGGATAGTCCGCATCTTCAAAAGTCAGGATTTTGATGTTTTGTTTTTGGGCTTTTTGAAGCTCTTCTTCAGCTGATTTGCGCGGAAAAAGATTTTTCTTTAAGGAAAGCTGCTTTAAACTTTCAGAAACGGAGCCGTAATTGTCAATATATTTGCGAAACGAAACAGGTCCGATACCATCGGTTAAAATAAATTGAATATAGTCAAGAAGTGCAGATGTTTCCAATATTTAAGCTTTCTTTTTGAATGTTATTTTGCTTTCTTCTCCCGTGAGCAACCTTTTGATGTTTGCGCGGTGTTTAAAAATAACCAAAAGAACGATAAAACTGTAGAAATAAAGATAAACGGGAGGGGCCAGCAGGAAAGTCGCAAAAGGAACAACGACGGCAGCTGTCAGAGCCGAAAGAGACGAATAGCGGAAAATAAAAGCCATTAAAAGCCAAACACCTAAAGCAATAAGACCGATTTGCCAGAAAGTTACCAAAAGTAGACCGAGTGCGGAGGAAATACCTTTTCCGCCTTTGAATTTAAGCCAAACCGGAAACATGTGTCCCAAGATACCCGCCGTTCCCGCAAAGAGCGAGGCAAGAACGTTGACCGAGGTGCCGTTATTCATAAAGTAATATTCATCCGTTGAGACCAGATGATAGGCCAAATAAGCAGCAAAACCGGCTTTGAAAGCATCAAGAATAACCGTTAAAAGAGCAAGTGTTTTGTTGCCTGTGCGCAAAACATTGGTGGCGCCGATGTTGCCCGAACCGATTTTTCGGATATCACCATAGCCTGCCAAACGTGTTAAGACGAGACCGAAAGGAATCGATCCGAAAAAATAACCGATGATTGCCCAAAGAACAAAAACAGATGTATAGCTCATAGAAAAAAACTCCTTATTTTTTAATATGTTTGACTATATATGCAAAAAAATTTTATTGCAATTTAAAAACTTTTTTAATTGACAGGAATAAAAAGAAAAGCGCCTGTCGTCATTGAGGCAACAGACGCCGTTGAAAGAAAAAATTTAAGTTATTCCACGGGTTTAATATGCCAAATCTTTTTAGCATATTCCATAATGGCGCGGTCAGATGAGAAGTAGCCGATGCGCGCAACATTTAAAATCGCTTTTTTGAACCAAACTTCCGGCTTTAAGTAATCATCTTGAGCCTTGTGAATCGTTTTGTTAAAGTCTTCCAAATCGGCTAAAACGAAGAAAAAGTCATTGTTTAAGAGGTTGTCGTATATCGGTTTGAACAAAAAGGCATGATCTCTTTGGCAGAATATGTTCGAATTGAGTGATGAAACAATTCGCTTGATATATTCCGATTTTTCGTAGAGTTCGCGTGAATTGTAAGTCGGACGCATCGCGCGGATTTGGTCATCTTTTAAGCCGAACAGATAAAAGTTTTCGGCACCGACTTTTTCCCTGATTTCAATATTTGCACCGTCATAAGTTCCAACGGTTAAGGCACCGTTTAAGGCAAATTTCATGTTGCCGGTTCCGGAAGCTTCAAAGCCCGCTGTCGAAACTTGGAGGCTGATATCGGCCGCCGGCATTAATTTTTCAGCAAGCGAGACTTTATAATCAGGCATGAAGACGACTTTGAGCATACCCTCGACGCGCGGATCGTGATTAACCACATCGGCAACGTTGTTGATTAATTTGATAATCAGCTTTGCATAAGAATATGAAGGCGCTGCTTTGCCCGCAAAAATGTAAGTCTTTTTAACATTCGGGCGAATGTTGTCGTAAATAATTGAGAAATAATCGCCGATCACCTGCAAGATGGATAAAAGCTGACGCTTGTATTCATGAATGCGTTTAGCGTGGATAATGTAAATGCTGTTTGCATCAACAACTTCGCCGGTTGTCTTGAAAATTTCAAAAGCAAGGCGCTCTTTGTTGCTTTTTTTGATTTCTTCAAATTTTTGAACGAATTTTTTATCTTTTGCAAACGGCTCCAGTTTTTTGAGGTCTTCGAGGTTTGTGATCCAACTCTTGCCGATTTTAGAAGAGATTAAATCGGAAAGCTGAGTGTTCGCGTGCAAAAGCCAACGACGCGGGGTGATGCCGTTTGTGATGTTAATGAATTTTTTCTCGTAAAGTTCGTAAAATTCGGGCACCAGAGTTGTTTTAATCAGTTCGGTGTGTAATTTGGCGACACCGTTGACGGAAAACGAACCGACAATCGAGAGATTTGCCATGCGGATAACCTGATTGTCACCTTCACCGGAAACAATGCTGACTTTTTCAAGTTTGGCGCTGTTGTTGCCGAATTTTTCGCGGGCAAATTGCATGAAACGTCTGTTGATTTCATAGATAATTTGCAAGTGGCGCGGGAGCATCTTTCCTAAAATGCGTGTCGGCCATTTTTCAAGCGCTTCGGGAAGCAGAGTGTGGTTGGTGTAGGCAAAAATTTTGGTTGTGATTGCCCAAGCATCATCCCACTCAAGCCCGTATTGGTCCATCAAGAGACGCATCATTTCAACAATGGCCAGTGCCGGGTGTGTGTCGTTTAACTGAATGCAGACATATTCGGGCATTTTTTTGAAGTTGTCGCTCTTTTCAAGAAAACGGCGGATAATGTCTTGAACGGCACAGGAAACGAAGAAATATTGCTGTAAAAGACGCAGATGTTTGCCGGGTTCAATGTTGTCGGCCGGATAAAGAACTTTTGAAACCGTTTCGGTTTGGATCTTATCTTTGACGGCTTCCATATAACCGCCTTCATTGAAAATTTTGATGTTTAACTGGTCGTCTGTTTTTGCGGAGAAAAGACGCAGATAGTTGACGGCTTTGCCGTTGTAACCGACAATCGGAAAATCATACGGGACACCGTAAATCGTGTTCGTGTCTACCCAAGCAAAATAAGTTCGTCCGCCGGCCGATTGATAACTTTCAACACGGCCGTTAATCGGAATGGTTACTCTGCGGTCATGACGCGGGAATTGCCACGGGGACTCTTCGCAAAGCCATGTATCCGTTTGTTCGATTTGCCAGCCGTTTTCAAATTTTTGTTTGAACAAACCGAATTGGTAGTTGATGCCGTAGCCGAAGCCGGCAATACCTAAGGACGCCATCGAATCAAGGTAACAGGCCGCTAATCTTCCTAAACCGCCGTTGCCCAGAGCCGGGTCATATTCCGCATCATAAATATCCGTCATGGAAAGATTCGGCATTCCTTTAATTTTGATTTCTTGAATAAGCTTGAACAAATCAAGGTTGTGAAGGTTGTTTTCAAGCGATTTTCCGAGCAGATATTCAATTGAGAGGTAATAAACGCGTTTTGAGCCGACTTCATTGTAGCGGGAAATCGTGCGATACATGTTATCAAGCGCAAATTCACGAACGGCAAGCGAAATTGCCTGGAGCGTTTCTTCCTTTGTGAGTTCGACCGGGCGTTTGCCGATAAAATATTTGATATAGTGCTCAATAGAGAGTTTAAGACGAGCTTTATCCAGTTCGTTAATCTTTGATTTTGATTGCTTTGTCAATGGTTTAATCCTTATAATAACAATTATTGGCTTTAATATAAGATTGAATGGTTTAAAAACATTAAAAAAATTCGGAAAAATTTCCGAATTTTTTATGAGTTGAAAAAAGATTGTCGTGTTTTTTTAAATCATTGCCATGCCGCCGTTGACGTGGATTGTCTGACCGGTGATGTAGGCCGCTTCATCAGAGGCTAAGAAAGCCACAACGTTTGCAATATCCTGTGCTTCGCCGAGGCGGGCTTCAGGGATTTTTGAAAGCAAATTGGCTTTAACATCATCAGGCAAAACATCTGTCATCGGCGTGCGGATAAAGCCCGGAGCAATAGAGTTAACTGTAACGTTTCGTGAACCGACCTCTTGGGCAAGGCACTTGTTCATAGCAATCATACCGGCTTTTGAGGCGGCATAGTTGGCTTGTCCGGCGTTGCCCATGACACCGACAACGGAAGCAATGCCGATGATGCGTCCGAAACGACGTTTCATCATGCCGCGAACGGCCGCTTTGGCAAGTTTGAAACCGGCGGTTAGGTTAACGTCTAAAACAAGTTGCCATTCTTCATCAGACATACGCATAAACAAATTGTCTCTTGTTAAGCCGGCGTTGTTGATTAAAATATCAATCCGGCCGAATTCTTTTTCGACATCGGTAACGAGATTTTTGATTTCATCCGCGTTTGAAAGGTTCGCAACAAAGCATTTAACATTTTCGCCCAATTCATTTTTGAGTTTTTCCATACCTTCGGGACGCATATCCGTTAAGGCAAGTTTGGCACCTTGCGCATGAAGTGTGCGTGCAATTTTATCGCCCAAGCCGCCCGAGGCGCCGGTGATTAATGCTACTTTGTCGTTTAATTGAAACATAAGTTTTTCCTTTCGTTTATAGGTTGTTGACCAATTCTTCAATTTGGCTCGGTGTGCCGATTGAAGCGGTGAAAATGTCTTTATATGAACGTTTAATCATGTTCGAAAGAACGTTTGAAGGGCCGATTTCAATGATATCGGTGATGCCGTTTTCATTTAAAAAATCTGTTGTTTCACGCCAACGAACACGGCCCGTGATTTGTTTTATCAGATTTTTGATGATTTCGTCTTTTGAAGATGAAATTTCGGCGGTGAAGTTTGAAATAAGCGGAATTTGAGGTTCAAAACTTTCAATCTTTTCAAGCGCTTTTGCCATGAGGATTTCGGCAGGTTTCATCAGAGGACTGTGAAACGGCGCGCTCACCGGCAGCATGACGGCTTTTTTGGCACCGAATTCGGGCGCTGTTTCAATAATCTTTTCAAGAACGGACAGGTGTCCCGAAAGAACAACCTGGCCTTCGGCATTGTCGTTTGCGGCAACGCAGATTGTGTTCGGCTCAATGCAGGCTTCGATTAAAGCATCTGTGTCGTGATGAGATAAACCTAAAACGGCAACCATGCCGCCGACGCCGATAGGAACAGCTTTTTGCATTGCATCACCGCGTTTGCGTAAAAGCTTTGCCGTATCAGATAAAGAAAAAACGCCTGATGTGCAGGCTGCGGTATATTCGCCTAAAGAATGCCCCGCGAGGTAAGATAATTTTGATTTTAAATCAACCGAAAATTCTTTTTCGAGCACTTTAATAACAGCCATGGAAACAGCCATAATGGCAGGTTGGGCGTTTGATGTTAAGGTCAGTTCGTTTGCCGGACCTTCGGTCATTAATTTGAAAAGATTTTGATTTAAGGCATCATCAACTTCATCAAAAACATCTTTGGCCGCTTTGAAGTTTTGATACAAATCAAGCCCCATACCGACTTGTTGAGAGCCTTGCCCGGGAAATACAAAAGCGTATTTCATAGTAAAAAACCTCTTTTTATTAATTATTTATTGGGAATTTAAAGATAAATTTATTTAAAGTCAAGTTTTATCATTTAATATCAAACAAGGATATATGGCAGGCTTAAAAAAGATATCGGTCGTTAGTGTTTTGGAAAAGGGAATGCGGTTTTATTTAACCGCATTAAAGTCTTTTTTGTATCAGACATATATCGATGTTGAGTGGATTATTGTGGACAATACCGGGCATAATGTGCTGAAAAATAAGCTTCAGCGCTATTTAGACGGATCGCGGAAAATTTATGTTTATGCCAATGAAAAACCGCTTAAAGAAAAAGATGTTTTACAACAGGCTTTTTCTCTTTGTAACGGTGAGTTTATAGCCTTTTTGGACTTGAGAGATTTTTGGACGAAAGATAAACTTTCAAAGCAGATTGCTTTTATGTTGCGCTATATGACTCCGATAAGCCATACAAGTTATGCTTTTGCGGACGATAAGTGTAATTTGCTTTCAATCGGCTGTTATCATTCGCTGAGAGAGCTTAATATGCTCAATTACAGCTTGAAAAACCCCGTTTCGAATTCAACCATTATGATTAACAAAGAAAGGTTTATGCCTGATTTTTCAAGGTATGAGGAAGATAATCCGGATTTCGATTTTATGATGTTTTTGCTCAAACACGGGGCGGTTTCATCGGGGATGAGCGAAGTGATGACGCTCTGCAGACCGATTTTTGATGAAGAAAGACAGTCTAAAATTGATGCGATGGTGCAGCAGCTTTTGCTTGAAAATCCGGAAGATAAGACAATCGGTCAGCGCGTTTTGGAATATCATGCCGGCAGCGCGCTTAACGTGCAGGGCTTAAAATTGGACCCGAGCATCTGCATCGGTTATGATGTTGTGCTTAGTTTGAAAAAATTAAAGGAAATTCAAATTTAACGGACGAAAGATTATGACTAAAAAAACGAAAAAGAAAGAAACGAATTTGAGAAAATTTTTGAAAAAAATAACAGGTCTTTTGCTTGTTGTTCTTGCGGTTTTGTTTTATATCGCCGTTTTTTCGTATCATCAAAATGATTTGAGTTTTAATAATATGAAAGACGGTTCGGCGCAAAATCTGCTCGGGATTTTAGGTGCGAATGCCGCGGAAATAAGCGCCGGGCTCGGATTGGCGTTGCCTTTGTTCGTTCTCGGATTTTTCGTTTGGGGATATCGGCTTCTCAGATATGGCGAACTGATGTTTTTTAAATGTCGTTTGTTGGCCTTTGCCATAGGTGTTTTTTGTTTGGCGCCGGTGCTTAATATTGTTTTTAAAAACAGTATTGCAATAAGAGAATATCCTGTTGCGGGGCGTTTCGGAAGAAGAATTTTGGAAATGCTCGGCACGGTGCTCAACAACAGCAAGCTTGACCAATATCGGAATGTGATTTTGGTTTGCGTTTTGGGTTTTGTTGCGTTAATGGCGTTTAATTTTGTGATGGGGCTGACTTTTAAGAACTGGTATCAGGTGTTTAAAAAAATTACGCTCAAAATAGTTTATTTCAATGTTTTGATGTATAAGGGTTTGTGCAAAATCGTCGATTTCTTGCGCGGCAGGAAAACAGCGGTTAAAAACAAACGTATTGCGCGTTTGAGAATGGAGCCGACTTTCGGTGAAAAAGAAAACGAGCCGAAAAAAGAAAAGCCTCAGCCGAAAGTTTCTGCAGTATCTGCGCCGAAAATCAGACAGACGAAAAAAGTCGGCGGTTATCAATTTCCGAGTTTGGATTTGCTTTCGCGTCCCAAAGATAAGGGCGGTTCTGAGATGAGCCAGAAAGAAATGGACACAACGGCGAAGAATCTGGAAGAAGTTTTACAGGAATTCGGAGTAAACGGTGAAATTGTCGGTGTGCATCCCGGACCTGTCGTTACGCTTTATGAATTTAAGCCGGTTGCGGGAACGAAAACCGCGCGTGTTATCGGGCTTTCGGATGATATTGCACGTTCGATGTGTGCGGTTTCGGTGCGCATAGCCGTTGTGCCGGGGACCGATACAATCGGTATTGAAATTCCGAATGCCAAACGAGAGACGGTTTGGTTTAAAGATTTGATTGAAGATGAGGCGTTCAGCCAAACGAAAAATACACTTAACGTTGTTTTGGGAAAGGATATCAGCGGCAAAAATGTGTATGCCGATCTTGCAAAGATGCCGCACCTTTTGGTTGCCGGTACGACGGGTTCGGGTAAGTCGGTTGGGGTGAACTCGATGATTTTGTCGCTTCTTTATCGGATGACACCGCAAGAATGCAAAATGATTATGATTGACCCGAAGATGCTCGAATTTTCGATGTATAATGATATTCCGCATTTGCTGACGCCGGTGATTACCGATCCGGCTAAGGCAGTGGCGGGTTTGAAATGGGCCGTTTGCGAAATGGAAGAAAGATATCGCAAAATTTCGGATTTGCATGTGCGTAATATTTTCGGTTATAACCAAAAACTTAAGGAATTAAGCGAGACAGGAGAAAAACCGACAAAGACAATTCAGGTCGGATTTGATGAAGAAGGACGTCCGATTTATGAAAAGCAGGAACTTGATACGACGCCGATGCCGTATATCGTGATTGTGGTTGATGAAGTGGCGGACTTGATGATTATGGCGCGAAAAGAAGTTGAGGCGGCCATTCAACGCTTAGCACAAAAGGCGAGGGCGGCAGGTATTCACCTGATTATGGCGACGCAGCGTCCGTCGGTTGATGTTATCACGGGCGTGATTAAAGCTAATTTCCCGACGAGAATCAGTTTTCAGGTTACATCAAAATTTGACAGTATGACGATTTTGGGTGAAAAAGGCGCCGAACAGCTTTTGGGTATGGGCGATATGCTTTATATGCCGACCGGTATGAAACCGCTTCGTGTTCACGGCAGTTTTGTAAAAGACAGCGAAGTTGAGGCCGTAGCAAACTTTTTGAAGACACAGGGTGCGCCGGAATATGTGGAAGATGTAACAAAAATCGAATCGTCGGATACGGGTGCGGTTTTTGATAATACGGCGATGGGCGGAGCGGACGGTGACCTTTATCAGCAGGCTGTTGAAATCGTTCGCAACGACAAAAAAGCCTCTACAAGCTATATTCAGCGCCGCTTGAGAATCGGTTATAATAAAGCGGCTGATTTGATTGACCGGATGGAGCAAGAGGGCGTGGTGAGTGCGGCTGATCATGTGGGGCGCCGCGAAGTTCTTTAAAACGCGTATAACGGGTAACTAAAGTAATCTCATTCTCCGCATTTTTATTTTTAATACGTATAACGGGGGCTTGTCTAATTGGTTCCTCACGCTTATGTATCCTTAATTAAAATAAAAAACCCGCGCGCTTTGGGGCGCGCAGGTCGAAAGTTTGCGGGCTTTTATTCCTCGGTCTTGTCAAGATCCGGAATATCACCGATTAGCTTGAGGCTGACGTTCTTGGTCAGTTTGACGGACTTGACTTTGGCGGGCCAAAAGGCGCCGATCAGCATGATGATGCTGATGGACAGCATTCCGAAACCCTGTCCCATCCGGAAGATTTCCTCGAGACAGTAGCCGTAAACATACATCAGTCCGGCGCCGCATCCGAGCAGGAAGATGGAGAAGATGATGTCGAGCACCTTCTCAAGCGTCTGCCAATCGGAACGTTTGACGTCGATGTGGCCGCGGAAAAGCTTTCCGAATTGGAAGCTCACGGCAGCCGCGAGGATTAAAATCACCCATTTGAGAATGATGTTCTCATTTTCAAGATAGGCGAAGGTGAGGATGATGGGCGTTGCCACAAGCAAGGCTGTGACAAAAGCGCTGAAGTAGCGCTTGAGGTCGGAAGATGTTTCCATATATATATTGGTTTAATGGTTTGACTGAGTTATTATATTAAGCCCATATGCATATAATTTGCAAATAATTGTTGATTGAAATTTTATTATAGCACTATTTTTGGGTTTAAGCAAGAAGAATCGGAATAAAAGCTCGTATAACGGCACATCTAGAGCAAAAATAACAGGTCGGAAGTGTCCTCACGTACCTTTTTGTACGCTGCGGTACTTCCGCCTTTATTTTCACTCTATCTGCACCATTTTCCGAGTTTTTGGGATGCCTTATCTCGCTTCGCTCGAGGCATGACGGAGAAAAATTGATGAAAGGAAAAACAGGGTTTTTTCTTGAAAAATTGAGCGAGGTATGCTATAAACAGAAAAAATGATTTTATTGAAAGAAAAACAATGATTATAGTTAAAAATGTTTATTTGAACGGGCAGACGGTTGATGTTTTAATCAAAGGCAATCGGTTTGAAAAAATCGGAACGGGAATTAAAGAAGACGAGGCGCAAGTTATGGACGCGAGCGGAAAGGCGATTTTGCCGACATTTTGTAATATGCATACACACGCTTCAATGATGTTTCTGCGCGGAGTGGGCGAAGATTTGGCGCTGTTTGACTGGCTTCAAAAAGAAATTTGGCCGAGAGAGGCAAAATTAACCCCGGAAGCGATTTATTATTTTTCAAAATTTGCTATTTTGGAAATGATTAGGACGGGAACGACCGCATTTTTAGACATGTATTTTTATCCGGAAGCGAGCATTAAGGCGGTTGACGAAATGGGTGTGCGCAGCGTTTTGACTTATTGCGGAATGGATAATTTTGATGAGGCAAAAACAAAAAAAGAAATTGAAAACGCAGAGAAATTTTTGAGCCTTAAAATGCCGTCACAAAAAGTTCAAAAAGGGCTTTCGTGTCATGCGGTTTATACGGTTTCGGAAAAACTGATTAAGACGTTTAAACAGATGGCGCGTGATGAAGGGCTTCTTTTTAACATGCATCTGTCGGAAACAAAGAAAGAAGTTGAGGATTGTTTGGCAAAATACGGCAAAAGACCCGGCAAGCTTTTGAGCGACTGGAATGTTTTGGATGAAAAAACGATTTTGGCGCACAGTGTGCATTTGGATGACGAGGAAATAAGGCTCATCAAAAAGGCAAAAAGCGTTGTTGTGAACAACCCGATTTCAAACTTAAAGCTTAATTCGGGGCAGATGCCTTTGCAGCGTTATTCGGATGAGGGTTTAAGGGTAACGCTCGGAACGGACGGAGTGGCCTCGAATAACAATCTTTCGATGATTGACGAGATGAAAGTTGCGGCACTTTCGGCAAAAAGCAAAGCAGATGATTGTTTGGCAGCTAAAGTCGGTTCAATATTTGAGGTGGCAACAGCCAACGGATTTGAGGCACTCGGAATAAACGCCGGCAAAATCAAAGAAGGTTATTTGGCCGATTTTATGTTGGTTGATTTGAATAATTTTGCTTTGATTCCGTGCGAAAATTTGATTTCAAATATGGTTTATGCCGCGGACAGTTCTTGTATTAAAGATGTGTTCTGTGACGGGAAATGTTTGATGAAAAACGGGCATATCAACGGTGAGGAAGAAATTATCAGAGACTTTAAGAGGGCTTGTAAAGAATTGCATTAAGCCTTGATTATTTGAAAAAAATAATTTAAAAAAATATCAGGTTATGTTTTTTATAAGGACAATAAAATGAACATTTTCGTGAAATATTTAAGCCATATTATTTTTGCGTGTGCGCTCGGTTATTTCGGTCTTTTGGCGTTTGTTTTGGAAAAAGACCCGATGATTAACAAGATGATTATGATAATGATCGGCGGTTTTTGGATTTTGTGGATTTTTGCAAAATCGTTTTTGAAAATTGTTTTTGCAATTGCGCTTTTGGGTGCAATGCTTTTTGCCGGTTATTATGTTTTGCACGCCGAAGAGCTTGAATGTAAAAGAGCAGGGCGCGAGTGGAACAAAGAGCTTAAAGTTTGCGAAGATAAGAAAACAGTTACCGAAAAGCTTAAAAATGTTGTTTCCGATATGGTTAAATCGACTTTTCAAAAGTGGAAAGAAGATAATATAAAGGTTGAACAGCAAGGCGGTGACGAAGAAGAGTAAAAAGCTCATATAACGGCTCGTCTAGAGCAGAAATTACAGGCTTTTTAAGATGTTTGAAATGGAAGCATCAATCAATTTTGAACGTTGTGATTTCGTTATGTTTTGTTTGATGTGTGTTTTGACGATTTCAATCGTTTTTTTGGAAACGGCAAAGTTCAATTCGTCGCGCGCTTTTTCAATGGCGGCATCAATGACTTTTTCGGCTTCTTTTTGTTTTTTGAAAAGCTCATTTTCAAGCGCTTGTGTTTTTTGGTTGCTTAAATTCAAAAGCTCTTGTTTTGCATTTGAAATAATCTCATCAACTTCGTTTTGTGTGTTTAAAAACTGACGCTCGTATCGGGCGAGGAGTTTTTGAGCCTCATCTTGCAAAGAAGCTGCTTGATACAATTCGCTTTTGATTTTTTCACGACGCCTGATTAAAAGGTTTGTCAGAGCTTTAAACAGCGGTTTGGCCAATGCGATAACCACCAAAATAAAAGCCATGCCGACCCAAAATTCGGCAGAGCCGTAAAAAGGTTCGGTGTGTGTTTTGGGCTCAAAAATGCTTTCTGCCGTCGTGTTTTCAATCATTTGAGAAACGGAATTGACCGCATCAATGACGGCATTTTGCGTGGCATCAATGAAGTCGGGTTTGTTCGTTTGTTCCGTTTCAAGTAAGGGCATTTTTTAAGCGTCCTTTTTTGTTGTTTTTTGCTTTTCAAATCCGAGCTTATGGAGAATAATATTCGCCGTTTGCTCGGAAATTTGATCTATCGCACCGATTGTTTCAAGGCGATCTTGTGCTAAAAGCCGTTCATTTTCAAGCATCTTTTGAGTTAAAAGCGCGTCCATTTCGTTCTTTTTTTGCTCAAAGTCTTTTTTCAAAATTTCCGTTTGTGTGGCGATTTCTTCATCTGCTTGTTTCTTTGCAAGATCTATCGCTTTTTGGTAACGTTCCAGCGTTTCAAGCGCCTGTTTGTTAATCAGGGAAGCTTTTTGAACATAGTTTTCTATTTTTTGTTCGCGTGCTTCAACAATTTCTTTAATGCGCGGAATAATCAACTGTGCCATAACAAACCATAGGCTTAAAAACGTTACGGTCAGCCAGAAAAATTGAGAAATATAAGATGACGGCTCAAGCTGAGGCATTTTTATTTGCCGGTTAAGATAACAAGCGCAACAACCAAGGCATACAAAGCAATAGCCTCAATTGCGGCAAAGCCTGCCCAACCGTAAATATCAACTTCTTTTTTGACTTGAGGATTGCGGCCGACCGTATCAATC
Organism: Alphaproteobacteria bacterium UBA1254; assembly: GCA_002308495.1. Classification (GTDB taxonomy): domain Bacteria; phylum Pseudomonadota; class Alphaproteobacteria; order RF32; family CAG-239; genus UBA1254. The sequence continues at coordinate 55,298 of DBVW01000021.1, read as the reverse complement.
ATTGTTGTCCAAAGTTTTGTAACGCCCCATGCGGCAACAATCATCGAACAAGCGCAAATTGCGGCGGAAATATAAGCTACTGGATTCATTTTTAATTCCTTTCTTAAAATAAAGTTAGCACTAGTGGGAATGCAAAGCATCTCCTAAATAAATGCAGCTTAAGACAGTATATATAAAAGCCTGAAGAACTGCAATAAACATTTCAAAAATAATTATGAGCGATTGAAACAAAAGCGGAACTACGCCGAAAATGCCCAGAGCGACAACAAAACCACCCAGGATTTTAAGCATAATGTGTCCGACAGTCATGTTTGCAACCAAACGGACCGTTAGGCTAAACGGTTTCGATAAAAGCGAAATGGCTTCGATGGGGACGACAAGTGGCGCTAAAGCATACGGAATGCCTTTGGGCAAAAATGTGCGCAAATATCCCCATTTTCGATTGTATATACCAACGCAGATCTTGAACAAAAGAGCTAAAACGGATAGGAACCCGACAGCAGCGATATGCGAGGTAAAAGTAAAGCTGTATGGAAATAAACCGAATAAATTTCCGAATGCAATGTAAAGAAACAGACAGAATATAAATGAAAAATATTTGAGACCTTGTTTGCCGACATTTGTTTTAACAAGATTGTAGATAAACTCGTAGAGAGCTTCGGGAACCGATTGAGATAAATTCGGAATAATCGTGCGTTTGCGCAAAAGAACGGCAAATAAAATGACAATAAAAACAGAGGTTATTGTCATGGCAAGCGCCGAATTTGAAAACGAAATGTTATAACCGTGAAACTCAAGCGGTATAAGCGGTTTGATTTCAAACTGTTCCAAAGGGCTTGACATTTAGATGTTCTCCCCTTCATGCGACGATTTGTAAATATTTAAAATGCCGGCCGCACCGCCTAAAACGGTAAAGACGGCTAAAAGCCAAGGCTTTGTTTGAAAAAGCAAATCCAAGAAATAACCGATGCAAAAACCGATAAACACGCCGGCAATCAACTCGATGCTCATTTGAAAGCCCTTTGCCGCATTTTGATGAGAATCCTCTCGGACGGATTGAGCTTGTTTCGCCGTTCGCTTTTTTTTGAAAACGTCGATTTTTTTATCAAGCGAGGCGATGTCTTGCGGTTTTTTCATTTAATTGAGCGCTTCCTTTTCCGCAAGACGTTCGTCAAGATATGATTTAAATTTGCTCATGCTGGAGATGCCGTAGATAATCTCTTTTTGGTTTTCGGTAGAAACCAAAAATGCCGGTGTTCCTTCAATTTTGAGTTTGTCGATGGCTTCCTGGCGCGTATATAAAATCTCTTTAGCCAAATCTTCGTTTTTAAGGCATCTTTCGGCTTCCTCGCGACTGAGATCATTCATCATGGCATAGTTAATCAGGTGTTTTTCAACTTCATTTGAAAGAACCCATTCACGCTGTTTTGAAAAAACAAGATTGAGAAAATCAGGCTTTTTTTCGGGGGCAACACATTCGGCAAGCATGGCCGCTTTCATCGAACGTCTGTCCAGCGGAAAATGGATGAAAACAACACGAACTTTGTTTTCGGAGAGATAATTTTTTTCAAGTTTGTTGAGGCTGTTTAAATGAAAATCGGCACAATGTGTGCATCCGAGAGATGAAAATTCATATATTGTTACGGGCGCCGTTTCGCTGCCGGCAATAACGGTTTGGGGCAGATTCAGCGCGGTGTTTTTTGCAAGCAGTACTTTTTGTTCTTTCGGTTCCGTTTCGTCATCTTTGAAACTAAAATCAAGCAATCCGGCGTTGGCGCTCGTGATTAATTCAAAAGTCCCGTCATGATAAACAAAACCTTTGTATGAAAGATAAGCATAAGCAGCAACAACGTAAATGATAAGCGAAGTTATAACAGAGCTTATAATATGTATCCACTTTTCCAAGTTTAATTCTCCTTTTTTCGAGAAACGATTATTGTTTGCGCAAGTCTTTTCAGCCGAACTTTCAGTTGCTCGTCGGTAATATCTTGTGTGATGCTGTCAATATAATTTTGTTCGTCTTGAGTTACAAGCTTTTTCTTTTCAATATCCGCAATATTAACATCATCGGGCTTTGTTTCAAAAACATCGGATTGGTTTTGAATGATTTTGATTTTTTCAACAGCGCGATAGCCGAAATAGGTGTTGATTTTTTCGATAATGATGTTTGATTTGTGTTGAATTTCAAGAGCGTAAGCGCCGGAATTTGTCATTAAATAAAGCGTTCCGTCAGTCCTTTTATCTTTTTTAAACTCGATTTTTTGAGGCAACGTATGAGCTGAGAGCTCTTCACCCACGATGCTTTCCCAATTTTTAACAATGTCAATATTTGTAAATCCGTTTTGTCCGAGCAATTTTTTGAGCATCGGTTCAATGTCTTTTGAAAACGGAGAAAGACCTTGCGCCAAGTGTTCGTGATTTAATATGTCTTTTGTTTTGGTCATTGTTCGGCTCTCTTTATTGAAAAGTCTTTTAACGGGTGTTTTTTTAAAACCGAATCGATAATTCTTTGTTTTGAAACATGAGTATAAATTTCGGTCGTGGAAATGTTTTCGTGTCCGAGCATCTTTTGAACGGAGCGCAAATCAACATCATGATTAATCAGGTTTGTGGCAAACGAATGGCGTAAAACATGAGGCGAAATCAACGAGGGAAAAATGCCGCACTCAACGGCAAGCTGCTTCAACGTTTTGAAAAAAGCATCACGTGTTAAATGTCCGCAGGAAGCTGTTTTGGAGGGAAACAAAAAAGGCGACGGCTTTTTGTTTTTAAGAAATGAAAGGCGTGTGTCATTGATGTAGTCAAGCAAAATTCTGTTTGTTGCATCGTCAAAAAAAACAATGCGATCCTTGTTGCCTTTTCCCGTTACGGAAATTTGTTTTTTGTTGTGATTGACGGCGGACAACGGTAGGCTGACGGCTTCGGAAACACGCAGTCCGCTCGAAAACATAAGCATGATGACAGTGCCGATGCGGTTAAAAGTTTTGTTTTTATGAGCAAGCGCCGTTTGATAAAGATTTTGAATTTGTTCGGTGCTTAAAAATTTCGGAAGCGGCTTTTCGGATTTCGGTGAGGTGATGTCCGGCAGAGGATTTGTTTTTAAGATTTTTTCTTGCGTTAAAAATTTGCAGAAATCGCGGATGGCCGAAATTTTTCGGTTTATCGTTTTGACGGCATAGCTTTGTTCGCTTAAATATCGGACGAATTCTGAAATTTTTGACGGTTCGATATCTTCGGGTGCAATGTTTTCTTTAAGCAAAAATTGCTCAATGTCTGTTCGATAGGCACTAAGCGTGTTTTGACAAGCTCCTTTTTCGGCCGCCATCATATTTAAAAATAATTCAAGCTCGCTTTTCATGATTTTAGTGAATGTTCACGGAAACTTCTTTTTCAATTCGTTCGGAAGCCGGCGTGATGTTGTGAAAACTTAAAAATGCAACGGCGCCTAAAAGCAAAAACAGCACGGCGTAAATAATCCATCTGGTGTTTTTTTGTTTCATGGTAGATTACCTTTTAAAAATTGTTGATATGTCATTTTATTAAAAGTATTATATAGCATAATTTTATTAAAAGAAGCGTTAAAAAATGAGAAATATAAATAAAATAATTTTGCTTGTCGGCCTGATGGGAAGCGGAAAGACAAGCGTGGGTAAAAGATTGGCTCAGAAACTTAATTTGCCCTTTGTTGACGGAGACCGGGAAATAGAAAAAGCGTCGGGGCTTTCGTTGATTGATGTTTTTAAATGTTTCGGACAAGAAGAATATCGCGCCGGCGAGATGCGCGTGATGAAGCGCCTTTTGAACGGAACACCTTGCGTTTTGGCTTCGGGCGGCGGTTCTTTTGTGGCTCAGTCAACGCGCGATTTGGCAAAAGAGCACGCTTTGACGATTTGGCTTAAAGCAGATTTAAATACACTTTATCATCGGACATACGGACGCAAGCAAAGGCCTTTTTTGCAAGGCGACGAATCGGGATTAAAAGAAAAACTTGAGAACTATATTAAGGAAGAATATCCCTATTATCAGGAGGCCGATATTGTTGTCGAAACGAAAGATGAGCGCGTGGAACATACGGTTAACCGTGTGATTAAAGCTTTGAACGATTTTTTTGAAAGGCAGGATAAATGTCTGAAAGATTAAGAGCTTTTGATGCTCTGCGAAATGTTGAAATGGTCAAAAATGTGAACGCCTATGCGGAAGGTTCGTGTTTGATTAAGTGCGGAAACACGCATGTTTTATGCACGGCATCGGTTGACGACCATTTGCCCGATTGGCTTAAAAATTCTGAAAAAGGCTGGGTTACGGCAGAATATTTTTTGTTGCCGCGCTCAACTTCAACACGCGTTTCAATCGATAAAAGCATTAATTCGGGCAGGACGCACGAAATTAAGCGCTTAATCGGGAGAGCGCTTCGCGCCGTTACCGATTTGGAAAAATTAAAAGGCTTTCAAATTCTTATTGATTGCAGCGTTTTGCAAGCTGACGGCGGAACGCGCACGGCCTCAATTACGGGTGCTTTTGTTGCTTTATATCTGGCGTGTCAGAAAATGGTGGCAAGCGGACAGATTTCGCGTATGCCGATTAAGGAATTTGTTGCGGCTGTTTCGTGCGGTATTGTCGATGGAAAAAAGCTGCTTGATTTGGATTATGAAGAAGACAGCTCGGCCGATACGGATTCAAATTTTGTGATCACTCAAAGCGGAAATATTGTTGAAATTCAAGGAACGGCAGAAGGGGAACCTTTCAGCGAAGATGATTTTTCGGAGCTTCTTTCTTTGGCAAGAAAAGGGATTGCCGAATTGATAGAACTTCAGAAGAAAGTTATTAAAGGCTAGAAAATGAAAGAAATTATTTTTGCAAGTCATAACAAGGGAAAAATTGCCGAAATACGTCAAATATTAGCGCCGTTTCAAATTAAAGTTTTGAGCGCCGATGAGATGGAATTGCCTGATGTTGAAGAAACGGGTTCTACTTTTGAAGAAAATGCGGCGTTGAAAGCTTTAACAATTGCAAAACTTAAAAATACGGTTTGTTTGGCTGATGATTCCGGGCTTTGCGTTGATGCTTTGGGGGGCAGGCCGGGCGTTTATTCGGCACGTTATGCGCCGAACAGAGATTTTGAGAAGGCAATGGAAAAGCTTTTGAAAGAAATTGAAGAAAGCGGAAGTTCGAATCGAAAAGCGCATTTTTCGTGTGTGCTTGTTTTGGGATATCCTGACGGTTCGTATCAGGCTTTTGAGGGAAGAGTTGACGGAATAATCGGTAAAGAACGTGCCGGTGAGGGCGGCTTCGGTTTTGACCCCGTTTTTATACCGGACGGATATGAAAAGACTTTTGCGGAACTCGGAAGCGAGATTAAAAACAAGATTTCGCACAGAGGCAGAGCTTTGCAAAAATTGACGGCATTTTTAAAAGACAAGGGTTTTTAAATGAAGGGTAAAGTTTATAATGTTCCGCTCAGCTGTTCATTTGTTAAAACCTTAGCCGAACGGTTTTTGAAAGATTATAAGGACAATCCGCTTGGATTGTGCGATGTGGTTTTTTTGATGCCGAACAGAAGATCATGTCTTTCTTTAAAACAAGCTTTTTTGAACGCAAACGGGTTAACACCTTTTTTGTTGCCGCAAATTTTGCCGGTCGGCGATATTGATGAAGATGAGATATTTTTTGATGTTGACGAAGATTTGATGCAAAGTCTGCCGGCGGCTATTTCAAACGAAGAACGTCTGTTTTTGTTTGCTAAAATGATTGCTTCAAAACATGAGGCTTACGGTATTAAAGATATTTCTTTTGCACAGAGTTTGGCGCTTGCAAATGATTTGGGAAAATTGATTGACAGCGTTTATAACGAATCGCTTTGTTTCGATAATTTGGAAAATATTGTGCCGGAGCAATATGCTTCGCACTGGCAGGAAACTTTGAAGTTTTTGAAAATCGTTACACAATTTTGGCCCGAAATTTTAAAAGAAAGAGGACTTATTGACGGTGCGCACAGGCGCAATATTTTGCTTTCGTTAGAGGCCGAAAAATGGCGTCGAAATCCGCCGCATAAAAGAATTGTTGCCGCCGGACTGAGTGTTGCTTTTGACGGATTAAAGAAGATTTTAAAAACCGTTTTTGAGCTTGAAAACGGAGAGATTTTTCTTTACGGGCTTGACAGATTTTTAAGCACGGAAGATTTTGAAAAAACGGAACCCTCGCACGCTCAATATGAAAAAAAGAAAATTTTAGAGTTGCTTGAGTTAAAAAGAGATGATGTTAAAGATGTTGTGGGACCGGAGGACGAGTTAAGAGAAAGGCTTGTTTCGGAGATGATGAGCCCTGCCGAAACAACGGCAAAATGGCGGGATTTGTGTTTTGAAGAAAAAGAGATGTCTGTTTTTAATCATGTTCATTTGATTGAAACACAAACTCAGTTTGAAGAAGCCATGAGCATTGCGCTTGTGATGAGAGAAACACTTGAGACGAAACATAAGACGGCAGCGCTTGTTACGACGGACAGAAATTTGGCACGCGAAGTTTCGGGAATGCTTAAATGTTTCGGTGTTGATATTGATGATTCGGCGGGCGTGCCTCTTCATTTGAGCCCGATCGGAATTTATTTGCGCCAGATTTTAGAGGTTTTAAATGAGGGGTTTTCTCAAAATTCGGTGGCGGCGCTTGTTAAAAATATGTATGTCCGTTTGGGGTTTGAGCCTCAAGAGTTGAGGAAAAAAGTGAGAGCCTCGGAGTTTGATGCAAGAAAACCGATATTTGAAGAAACGCCCGAAATTAAGAAACAAAGCAGTGAAATTTCAGACCGGCTTGAGGGGTTGTTTTCAAAAATAAGGACCTTATACGGAAAAGAGAAGGCTCCGTTTAAAGAGCTTTTAAAAGCACATATCGAAACGGCTGAGGCATTGGCTGAAACAGACGAACAATCGGGGGCGGATTTGTTGTGGCGGCATGATGACGGGCGTGTTTGTGCGGGATTTTTAAGCAGGCTTTTAGATAAGGCAGATGTTGTCGGCGATATTTATCCGATGGAATATAGTGCGGTTTTTAATGCGCTTTTGGCGACCGAAACGGTCAGAAAAAGTTACGGCGGACATCCGCGGCTTAAAATTTTGGGCCCGATTGAAGCACGGTTTAACCGATTTGATGTGATGATTGTCGGTTCGCTTAATGAGGGTGTTTGGCCGAAAGCGGCAGCGGCAGATCCTTTCATGTCAAGATCAATGAAGAAGGCTTTCGGTTTGCCGTTGCCTGAGAGAGCACTCGGCGTTTTGGCCGATGATTTGAGTGCGTTGATGTGTTCGCCGGAGGTCTTTTTGACGCGGGCACAGAGAGTAGGGGGCGTGCCGATGGGACCGTCGCGCTATCTTCTAAGACTTGAAACGGTTTTGAAAGCTTGCGGTTTTAAAGACTTGAATATCAGAGATTTGTTTTATCAGAAGCTTGTGCAAAAAATTATTTTGCCAGACGAAAAACAAAAAAGTGAGCCGCCTTGTCCTAAACCGCCGCTTGAAGCGCGTCCGCGGAGATTTTCCGTCAGCTCAATTTCAAAACTGATGATTAATCCTTATGATATTTATGCAAAATATATATTGAAATTGCGTGCTTTGAAAGATTTAGATGAAAAAATTACGCGACGCGATTACGGAACGATTGTTCACAATGTTTTGAAGGAGTTTACGCAGCGTTACAAAGGGCAGCCTGATGAAAAAGAAGCTCTCGAATGCTTGCTTGAAATGGGCGAAAAAGAGTTTGAAAAATATGATTTGGAAGCAAAACAAAAGGCCTTTTTCAAAGCAGGATTTAGGAATACGGCCGAGTGGTTTGTCGCCATTGAAGAAGAACAAAGAAAGAAGGTTTTGCAAAGTGCCTGTGAGATTTCGGGCGAGATAAAAGTTGATGCGCCGGCGGGCTCGGTAACTTTAACGGCACGTGCCGACAGAATTGATGAGTTAAAAGACGGGACTTATGAAATTATTGATTATAAAACAGGCAGATGCCCGAGTTCAACAGAGGTAAAATCGGGATATGCCCCGCAATTGCCTTTAGAAGCGCTTATTGCCGAAAACAGCGGAAAAAAAGTAAGCCGTTTGAGTTATTGGCGCTTGGGAGATAAGGTTATCGGAATTGAGGAAAAAGATATTGAAAGTTTGCTTGTTCAAACGAAAGAACAAATTTCAGAAATTTTAAGAGTTTTTGATGATGAGAATACGCCCTATTTGGCAAGTCCGAATCCGAAGAAAAAAGATGATTTTTCGGACTATGAACATTTGGCGCGTGTGAAAGAATGGGGCTCGGGAGACGGTAATGATTAGTGGCAAAACAGATATTGAAGCCGAGAAGAAAATACTCAACAAACGCGCGACATCAAAGCAGGGACAAGCCTCGGATCCGAAACTTTGCGTTTGGGTGGAAGCTTCTGCCGGAACAGGTAAGACAAAAGTGCTTTCGGACAGAGTTTTAAAGTTGCTTTTGGAGGGAGTTAAGCCTTCTAAGATTTTATGTTTAACGTATACAAAAGCTGCCGCCGTTGAAATGAATAATCGTATTTATGAAAGGCTTTCAAAGTGGGCGGTCGAATCGGACGCGGATTTAACAAAAGAGCTTTGCGAATTATATGACGATGATTTGATTGTTGAGAAAAAGAAGAATTTAATTGATGTTGCCCGAACTTTGTTTGCTTTTGTTTTAGATGCACCGGTGCCGATTAAAATTCAGACCATTCACGGTTTTTGCGAGGAAATTTTGAAAAGATTTCCTTTGGAGGCAAGAGTTTCGCCTTATTTTGAAGTGATGGATGAAAGAGCAACCGCCGAGGCGCTTTCTCAAGTCAGCAAACATGTTTTGCAGGAAATTGAAGACCCGGAAATTAAAAATGCCATTGTTTTTCTGACAGCAAATATGAAAGAATTCGGTTTTGAAGAACTTCTTTCCGATTTGACCGAAAAAAGAAGCAAGCTTGTGCGGGTGATGTCAGCATTCGGTCATACAAAAGATTTTCTTGAGGCATTACGGATAAAGTTAGATTTGGAAGACGAACCATCAAAAGAAAAAATTTTATGCGATTTTGAAAAGAATATTAATCGTGATGAGATGAAACAATGTGCGAATGCGCTTTTGAAGGGTTCGAAAAAAGACAAAGAACACGGTGATTGTTTGGCGCGTGCTTTGGAAAAATTTGATTTCGATGTTTATAAACAGGCATTTTTAACAAAAGACAGTTTTGCGCACACGGGTGCCGTTAAAGAAAAACCCGATATTGAAGATGTGATGACAATTGAATCTTTGCGGGTTAAAAATGCAATTGAAAAGATGAGAAGCGTTCGCCTTTATGAGACAACGAGAGCTGTTTTTGTTTTGGCTAAGAGGCTGATTGATGAATACGGAGCGTATAAAAGGCAAAACGCACGTATGGATTATGAAGATTTGATTGTGCTGACAAAGAATTTGCTTGAGAGTGCCGATGTGGCTTCATGGGTTTTGTTTAAGCTTGATGAGGGAATTTCGCATATTTTAATTGATGAGGCACAAGATACATCACCGAATCAATGGGCCATCGTTAAAGCTTTGACAGATGAGTTTTTCTCAGGACTGGGGCAAAGCGATGAAGTGCGGACGGTTTTTGCGGTGGGTGATAAAAAGCAGTCGATTTATCGTTTTCAGGGCGCGGAACCGGAAAAATTTGATGAGATGAGAAAGTTTTATGAGCACGAGATTAAAAATTTTAAGACAGTTAATCTTGATGTTTCTTTTCGATCAACAGGGGCCGTTCTTGATTTTGTGAATACGTTGTTTGCCATTGACGGTGCAGATAAGGGTTTGGCGGTCGGCGATGAAAAAATTTTGCATCTGCCTTATCGAATCGGTGAAGCGGGCAAGGTTGAAGTTTGGTCGATTGTGCAAGCCGATGAAAATGATGATGAGGACAAAGAGTGGCAAGTGCCCGTTTATCATAAATCGAGCCAAAGCGCAGATGTTAAGCTTGCTTTTAAGATAGCGCGAAAAATTAAGAAAATGGTTGAAGGTAAAGAGATTTTAGCTTCTAAAGGACGGCCGCTGAGATATAGCGATTTTATGGTTCTGGTGCAACGCCGTAATGCTTTTATGGGCGCTTTTGTAAAAGCTTGCAAACAAAATAATGTTGAGGTCAGCGGGGTGGATAAGCTTAAACTTAATGAACAAATTGCCGTTGAGGATTTGCTTTCGCTTGCCTGGTTTTTGCTTTTGCCGAATGATGATTTGAGTTTGGCCGAAGTTTTGAAATCGCCCCTTTTCAATTTAGATGATGATGATTTGTTTGAGCTGTGTTACCAAAGAGGAAATTTGTCTTTGTGGCAGAGGTTAAATGCGAGCAGTAAATATAAAAAAGAAAGCAGGATTTTAAGCGAATGGCTCTCAGAGGCAGATTTAAAGCGTCCGTATGAATTTTTTTCGAGCGTTTTGAATGTGTATGGCGGAAAGAAGAAATTTTTGGAAAGGCTTGGGGCTGAGGCCGGCGATGCGTTAGATGAATTTATGAATTTGACGCTTGATTTTGAAGCGGATCATGTGCCGAATCTTCAGAATTTTGTGCGTTGGCTTTCGGAAGCACAAACGGAAGTTAAACGTGAGATGGAGCAAATAACGGAAGATGCCGTTCGAATTATGACGGTTCACGGCTCGAAAGGTTTGCAGGCGCCTGTGGTTATTTTGCCCGATACAATACGCGAACCTTATCAAAGGCGGGAGAAAGGCGTTATTTTTGACGGAGATTTGGTTTATTTTCCGCTTTCGGCCGATGATTATGATGTTCATTGCGATGATGTTTATAAAAAAGAAAAAGAAAAAGCTTATGATGAATACAGGCGGTTGCTTTATGTGGCTTTAACGAGAGCGGAGGACAGGCTTTATATCTGTTCTTACGGTAAACCCAAGAAGGAAGATAAAAGCTGGTACGGGCTTTGCTGTCAGGCTATGGAAAACAAGGGCGTTTCAAAAGAAAACGGTGTTTTTGCTTATGAAGAAGAACAAAAAGCCGAAATCAAAAAAGAAAACGAAAACGAAGAACCTTTTTATGAAAAAGATGATTCATTTGCTTTTAATCCGGCGCCGGTTGAAAATGCTTTGAGCAGACCATATTCGCCTTCGCATATGGAAGATGAAGATGACGAGCCGGCGGCTTCTCCGCTTGAAGATGACGGGTTTTTCTATAAAAGAGGATTGATTATTCATAAGCTTTTGCAGATGTTGCCCGGCAAATGTTCAAAACAGGTGCGCCGTGAGCTTGTGGAGGCTTATCTTTTAAAGCAATCCGATTTGAGCGACAATTACAGGCAAAATATTGCGGGAGAGGTTTTAGAACTTTTGGATAATGAAGAACTTTCTTTTATATTCGGTGAAAATTCGCGCGCGGAAGTGCCTGTGATGGGAGAGGTCGAGGGGAAGATTATTTCGGGGCAAATCGATCGATTGATTGTTTTTGACGACAGAGTTGTCATTGTCGATTTTAAGACCAACAGACCTGCGGCGGACGAACGGGCAGAGGTGCCGAACCAATATGTTCAACAGATGGAAATTTATCGGAAGCTTTTGGAAAAAGTTTATGAGGGCAAAAGAATTGAAACGTATATTTTATGGACCAACACTTTAAAGTTGATGAAAATTTAAAATTTAAAGTTGTTTAGCTAAAGTTTTAATTTTAATATCAGTTCAAGAGATTATATTCTTCAAAGAGTTATTTTTAGAAAGGATAAGGCAATGTTATCATTAAATGAAAGTGATTTTCAAAAAGAAGTTTTAGATTCAAAAGGCTTGGTTTTGGTCGACTTTTGGGCAGAATGGTGCGGTCCGTGCCGTCAGCTCGGTCCTATTTTGGAAGGTGTTTCCGAAGCGATGCCTGAAGTTAAATTTTTCAAAGTGAATGTTGATGAGGCACCGAATACGGCTGCGTCGTTCGGTATCAGAAGTATTCCGAGCATGTTTTTATTCAAAGACGGTAAGCAGATTGATATGAAAGTCGGCTTTACGTCGGCAGAGAGTGTGACAAGCTGGCTCAATAGCCATAAGTAAATAAGGCTTGTATAACGGGCGCCTGACAAGGGCTTTTTTGCAGCTATTTGTTAAAAACACCATATTAATGGTGTTTTTTTATGGTTTTTGTTTTAAAAAGGAATATCGTTTTTTTAGAGGTGAAGATGTTTTATCCGTTGTATGAAAAAGCAAAAAAGCTTTTAGAAAAAGAATTTAATGAGAATTTTAAGGTTGTTGCCGGAAGTTTGTTTCATGAAGCGTATATGAACGAGAAATTCAGGCATTCACTTCAGGTTTCGGGGGCGGGAAACGGGATTTTGGCGCACGAAGCGTATTTTCAAGACAAGTCAAAAGAATTTGTTGATGTTTGTAAAACAGCGATTTTGCTTCATGATATTTTTCGGTTTCGAGAGATCAGAGGGTGGTTTGAAACGGGTCAAAAAATCGACCATGGAGAAAAAGGAGCCGAATTTTTGGCGCAGACGGTTGATTTTAATGATGTTTTGATAACGCTGCCGATCAAACATCATGGGCATATGATTGAAAATCTTTATGAAGATGAAGAATACAAAAAACTTGATAATCAGACAAAGAAAGATGTTGAAAAAATTTGTTTTGCCGTGAGAGATGCCGATAAAATCGCCAACTGGAATTTATTAAGAAATGAATTGGACGAGGTCAAAGAAGTTTGGTTCCCGCATTTTGATGATTTTTCTCAGGCTCAAAGCCAAATTAATGGCGAACTGTGGTCGTTCTTCGAGAACCGGAAAGTTGCCCCGAACAGCTTGCGGAAAACGAATGCTGAGATTGTTATTTCAACAATATGCTGGATTTTTGACATTAATTATCTTTACAGTATTTTATATTGTCAAAAGCTTGATTTGTTTAAGGGGATGTGCGAGGTTTTGAAAACGTTTGAGGTTGATGAAAAGAAAATCAAAACCGTATATCAGGTGATGACGGATTATGTTTTGAAAAGATTTAACGTCAGGATTTAAGACTATTCAAAAGTGAACATAACGGCGTTTTTGGCTTTGCAGAATTTTTTTGCGTTTTCGGAGCTGACCGGAAGAGGTAAGCTTCCGCCGTATGTGAACTCGTATGATGCCTCTTCATTTTCAAGAGTTATCGAAACAACGCCAGAGGTTGCATCAAGTTTTGAGGTCAGCAGTTTTTTGCATTTGTTTCGATCAAGGTTGAGATAAGTAATTGCGAAAAGATTTTCGGTCGGCATGACGGTATTGCCGGAAATATCACGACCGATAATGATTTCAGATTTGTTTTTGCTGTAAACTTTGTTTGCGCGTATTTTTTCGAGCGGTACCATATTGTTTTTTATGGCAAAATTTGTATCTAAACCGCGATAATCCGTCTTTTTTTGAAAATGAGTGCGGATATTTCGGCTCAATGTTGAAATTTCGTCCGTAACGCTTGCTGTTTGGCTCGGTTTTAGCAGGAAAAACAGGAGCAAAAACAGGCCAATGGCAACAGCGCACGCAATGCCTAAAAAAGCATTCGATGAAAGGTGAAAGCGCTTGTTGCCAAAGGTTGTTTTCATGATGGTTATGATCCCATTGCAGAAGTGATTTGATCTTGCATGTCGAACACGCCGAACACAGCCCACGCGATAATTGCCGCAACGGTTAAAATCGCAACCATGTTCAAAATAGAGGCTTTTTGCTCAATCATATAAACAGATTCTTCAAGCCAGTTGTTCGCCAAGCTTTCAAGGGCTTCTTCAAAGTTATCAAGTTCGGCATAAATCTTGAGGTCGGCAATGATTTCTTTGTCGGGGAATTGGAAGCCCGCTTTATTTAAGGCCTGACCTAAGTTGTCACCGTTTTTGATGTATTTTAAAGTGCCGTCAATACGCTCTTTTAAATATCTGCTGGCATCGCGCTTTAAGCTCGCAAGTGCAACCGAAACAGGAACACCGCCCTTGACCAGTGCCGACAAGGCCAAAAGCCATGTGATGCCGACGAAGATTTTATAAAGCGACCATGGCGGTATGTTGTCAAATTTTGTGCGGATAACACCTGTCCAAATGCTAATTGTTGAATAAATAATCAAGGCAACAATCGGAAAGGCTAAAAAGGCAGCAAGCCAGTTCTTTTGAACCCATTCGGAAAGGTCTACAAGGGTTTTACCGGTGCCAACCCAGTTTAAGCCCGGAACGGCTTCAAGCATCGGCGGAACCATGTAAACACCAATTGCCCAAATAATTAAAACGGACATCATGAACAAAAACGACGGATAAGCAATTGCAGAAACAATCGGACGAATCATTTTCGTAGAACCTTCGGCAACTTTAATCAAGTTTAATAAAGCGCTTTCAAGGTTTGATACGTCACCGACGGAAAGCATTAAGCGTTCGCGGTCCGGCGCCCAGCCTTTTAAGGCATCGGAAAACGGAAGACCGTTTTGGAGAGCGTGTCCCCAGCTTGCCATGGCAATAGCCATCGGCTCGCCGTTGTTTTTGCCACCGTTTGTTAATCCGTCATGGAGCATATCAAGTGCATCCATCAATGAGAAGCGGTTACGCAACAGAGAGGCTAATTTGCGGTATATTTTTAAACGGCTTGCATTCGAAAGATTACAGATGATTCTAGCATAGTAAACTTCAATCGAGCCTAGTGAGCGCATCGCTCTGTTAAATCGGGTTCTGTTTTTTACTTCAGGCATTTTTCTTTATCCCTAATATACCGGACGTTGATCAAGCAATCCGCACCAACGTTCCAATTCATCCAAATCAATATAACCTTTGAGCATGCGCTCAATTGCCGCATCACGCAATGTGCGTCCGTCCAGCTCGCTGATCCAATAGTCAATCGCGCGCTTTGTATCGCCGTTAATCATCAGCTGCAGGAACATGGCATCCGGCAAAATAATTTCAGGCACACTCATTCGTCCGCTAAAACCTTTGTTTCCGCAATATTTGCAACCATCACCGCGGACAAATGTGTTTTCAATGCCGTAATCGCCTAAAGCTGTTTTTAAGCGTCCGAATGAGGGGTCATTCATGCGCTCTTTTACGGATTTTCGGCAATGCGGACAGAGTTTTCTGAACAAACGTTGCGAAATTAAACCTTTCACAAGTTCAGGATCGCCGAGAAGGTATGGCTGACAGCCCATATCACGCAAACGCGTGATAATGGCAGGTGCCGAGTTTGCGTGCAATGTTGTCCAAACACCGTGACCTGACAGCGCGCCTTTAAATGTTAATTCGGCGGCCGAATATGAACGAATTTCACCGACCATCATAACGTCAGGGTCGGAACGCAATGCCGCGTTTAAAGCTTTTGTAAACTCAACTTCTTTTGATTCTTCATCGTTTGCGTTGGTCACAGGCATTTGACGCGCACCCGGAATAGGATACTCCGGCGGGTCTTCCACCGTGATTAAGTTAATTTCATAGTTCTTTTCTTGCAAAAGCTTAATCATGTTTCTTTGCAAGGTTGTCGATTTACCGGAACCGGTCGGACCGGCAATGACGTTTAAGCCGACAGGAACAGCACGCAAACGATAGAAAAGATTTTCTTC
Source organism: Alphaproteobacteria bacterium UBA1254 (assembly GCA_002308495.1). Lineage (GTDB taxonomy): Bacteria > Pseudomonadota > Alphaproteobacteria > RF32 > CAG-239 > UBA1254. The sequence continues at coordinate 39,755 of DBVW01000021.1, read as the reverse complement.
TCTTTCGCCGAAACCTAATGAACGTAAGTCTGAACTTCCGTTCGGATTGTCATCGGCATACAAAAGACGCATGACGAGATATTGGGAACCGAACGCAATCGGGTTAAATTGCAGACGGATAGCCAAAACGTTATGCGGCAACATCAATTTGCCTTCGGATCCGCGCAGAGGTGTTTCACCGAGTTTTTGAGCGCCTTGGAACTCGTTTTGAGCGTAGTTCGCATCCGAAATATCAGAAGATGCAAACGCCGCACGCACAAAAGCTTCACCCCAGTCTTTGTTATATTCCATTTGGCGAACCATCATACCGTTGACACGGAACATGACAATTGTGGAATCGGCAACGACAATGTGCACGTCGGAAACTTTTTGAGCGGCAGCACGCGAAACAATATTAATAAAGTCAATTTGAACCTGCATGCGCTCGCGGTCTTCGGCATCCGCTTTGGCAAAACCGATACCGCGCTCAGCGTAAGCGTATAAGGCGTTTATTTCGTTTTGGCTGACATATTGAGGCGTGTTGATAAGAATTTTACGACGTTTAATCGTCTTTTCAAAGTTATAAACCAAACCGTCAAAACGGTGGTCTTGCGAAACAAAATAGGTACCGTCGGAAAAAAGAGCGAGCATACGGCGCGTATCATCCGTGACGGATAAATCGGATCCGCGCGCCGTTATGAGTTTGTTATCGTTTGCAAAAAGACTCTCAAGAAAATTACCGGATTGCGACTGTTCGTCCGCACTTTCCGCAAGGTAAGAGTTTTTCTTTTCCTGCTGAGTTGTCTCGTTGTTTTTTTCCGCCATTTTTGAGATTTAGCTCCTTATTTTACGAACATCGAATCTCCGAGCGAAGGCATTGCGTCATCGCGAACGAGGTTTGCCTTCGGACGCATTTGATTGTTTGCCTGCGTGTCAGGAGTATCATCCGGATCGGTGATTTTTCTTTGTTCTGCAGCCAAAGGTCCTGTCGCCGTGTATAAGAAATCTTTCAAACCATTGCGGTCAAACTCAACATAGTTCGGTCCGATTTCTTCAATGGTGTGACCTGTCGCCAATACGGTTCCGGGTTTGGCTATGAATGAATCGCCCTGTTTGTTGATGAGTTTAACAGACAGGTCGTCTTCGTGTCCGAAAATTTCCATAATGGCATATTCTTTTGCAATATCAATCTGCTTAATTAAAGCATCGGCCGAGGTCGAAAGTTTTTCACCGCCGGGTGCAAGAGAATCAACACCGCCGCTGTTCTTAGCCGCAGCAGCATCCGCTTCAATACGTTTTTTAAGTTGAGCGTTTTGGGCCGTTAAGCTTGCAACCGTTCTGTCATAATTGCTCTTTGCCGTTTCAGCGCTTTTAACAACTTTTTCCGTTTCTACGGAGATGGTGTTTAAATCTTTTCTGTATGAATCGCGGATTTTTTTGTTCGTTTCTTTTAATCCTTTTATTTCATCATACAATTTGCCGTTTTCTTCAATCCATGCCTGTTTTTGTTCAAGCATCGAATTCATGTAGGCCGTAAGAGCTTTGCGCTGTTTTACCTTTTCGAGCTCGATTTCTTTTTGTTTTAAAGCAACCTGCTCGCGGATGATTTTCGCTTCCTGCTCTTTTTCCCATTCAATTTGTTCTCTTCTTTTGGCTTCTTCCATTGCTAACTTCTCTTGTTCGGCTTTTTCGCGAACGGCTCTCGCAGCTTCAACTTCGTTGCGAATTCTTTCGCGCTTTAATTCCAAAGTAAGCAAAGTTGTTTGTTTTTCAATGTCTGACATTTGATTAAATAAATCATTGTTCGATTGAACCAAAACAGAATCACCAAACTTTAAGCCGGAAGGCTGAGGTGCTTGTGCCTGCGGAGCAACGAGAGGACGTTGTTCGGGAGCTTGAACAGCGGGACGCTGAGGCATATTAGGCGCAACAGCTTGAGGCTGTTGAGGGATGTTTCTTGCTTGAGGACCACGCATCTCTTGAATTCTTTGATTCGGATTTTGAGTCGGACGCGGCGGAAATTCGTTGTTCGGCTGCGGTTTCGCTAATTCAGGAGGCAAAGTAGGTTCTGCATCTTCAAATGAAATATCAAAGGTTTCATCAAAATCTTCAGAATGTTCTTCGGCAGGAGAAACAATTTCTTCTTCAAGAACAACCGGCGCGACTTCTTCAATGTCAGGAGATGCAACACCAATATTTTCTTCAACCGTTTTTTGTTCAGGAACAATAACGGCATCTTCATCAAGAGGAATGATATCATCTTCGACAATGATATTTGCCTCGTCGGGCTTTGGCAAAGAAATGTCAATTTCATCGTCATTTACCTTCAATTCTTGAGCCAAAGGTTGGTTCACACTTACGCAAATTAAAGAGACCAAAGCGCTTGTGAGAATAGTTTTATTTAAAAGTTTATAATACATAGATTGCTCCTTCATAATACCAGCTGTTGGTGTTTGAATCATATTTTATAACATTAATCGTAAGTCCTGAAAATTTTGTTAAGATATCCACCCATGTGTCTGGATCGTGTTTTGAAGAAAACGCGAACTTAACGGACTTGTAAACATTGTTTTGTGGCGATGTCCATGTTTGCGAACTTAAATTTACATTCATCTGCAAACCTTGGAAAAGGTCGTTTAGCGTATTAACCAATTCAACACCGTTTAATTTCGGAGGTGAATTGAATGTTTGTATTTTTTGGATCGGAACCGACGCAATAACTTCGACACCGTTCGGAGAAATAGAACGGCTTGAGAATGTAACACCGGACTCTCCTAACGCTTTATCAATCCAAGCAAGCCGACCGACAGCCATGTGCCAAGAAGTTACCAAACCATCGGGTGTGCAGGTTATGCCACCTAAATTCCAGCCCGGTGTCGCAATTCCGACAACATCCTTAATCCCCTTGAAACAAGAGGCGAGCATTTGTGCCGGAACAGGAATAGATTCCCATGGTTTCGGTTCCGGCGGCGGTGCGGCTTGTTCAACCGTTTTAACAGCAATCGGCGCAACAACCGGTTTCGGCGGCGCTGAATTGAACAAGGTTGAATAAAGAGTTGAAAGCAACCAAATTGCAATAATAATACCCGCGATAACAACCGCAATCAATTTTGTGCCGCGCAGGGCGTGAATCTTTTGCAGCGTTTCTTTCGGTGCGTTTCTTAAAAGAGTATTGACTTCAATTTCACTGGTGTCGTCAAAACCCCATTCGGCAGGTGCGATTTTGTAGCCCCAATCAGGAACGGCGAGCATTGAAGAAAATTGTTCTTTTGCTTCTTTCTCGTCGAAGAAGAGCATATCACCATCGGATAGGATAACATCGTTTCTGACGCAGATATACCACCATCCGCCGTCTACCTTGAAAACGGCGAGGAATGATGAAGTGTCCGGAAGAGCGTTGATAAGGCTGACCGCAGCTACAGGCGTGCCTTTTTGGTAGCCCTGATCGGAAATACACAAACCGAATTGCGGTGATTTTCCTTTCTTGACACAGAATAAGTCTGCGCCTTCAAGAACGTTTTCTGCCGCTTCGCTAATTTCAGTGTATGGATCTTCGCTGTTGCGCAGCGGTTGCCAGAACAAAGACGTCGCATAAGTGGTGCTGCCGGCTTTGAAGCTGGTACCCCAAGTGCGGGCGTCTTCCCCCTCGGGGGAAGGGCCTGCTTGGTATTCGTCTAAATTAGCGTCTTCTAACACTTCTTTTTCCTTTGTCTAATATTTCATTCTGGATTCAGGTACAAGCGGTGAATCTAAAACAACAGGGGTTAACATGATAACCAAAATGCTGCGTGTTTTATTCGCCGTTACAGAACCGCCGAACATAGAGTTCTCTGCCGATCCGATACCTGATTTTTGAGCGCTGTCTTCAACGCGTTCATAACCACTCAAGATAAGTGTTTCACCCGATTTCATCGCAACTTCTTGTGAGAAACCGCGCGTTTCGATAACCGGGTTTTGAATGAATTCACCGCCCTCAGGATTGTTTGTTAAGTTGACTTTTTGAAGTTCAATCAAATCAGACAATGTGAGGTTGAACATAAGCATTAAACGACCATGTTCCAAAATACGCGGTAAAACATCCAAAGTGAAACCTGTTTCGATTTCTTCGGTGTCGGTTGACAAGTCATAGTAACTGCCATCGGAACCGGAGTTCGTCTTTGTGATTTCCGAAATGTAGTTTTGTGTTCTGACAACTTGAATCGGGGCAGGTTTGTTGTTTAAGGTTGTTACCGTGCCGCTTGTGATTAAAGCTGTTTTACCTTGTTCGGACAAGGCTTGAATAGCACTTGTGATGTTCCAAGAACCCGAAACAATCGCCATTGACAAGCCGCTTGATACTTCAGCCTGACCTGCGGCGCCCGTGATGCCTAAGCTTGTGATACGGTTGTTTCCGGAGAATACGGCACCTAAGTCTAAGCCGTATTTGTCAGAATCGGAAACACTGACCTGTAAAACTTTAACGCTGATGGCAACCTGACGCGATAAGCGCATGTTTTGCTCGTTGATGTATTTTGCGACTTTTTTGATGTCTGTCGGAGTGCCGGTTAATGTGATTACACCGCTTGATTGGTCGGTTGTTAACTGAGCACCTTGAGAAATCATTGAGCGAATGGCAGTTTCAATCGTTGCCCACAAATCAATTTGAGCAGAATTTGATAAAGACACAGATGATGAACCTGCACCGCCCTCTGTTGAAGAGCCGCCGACATCAACCGATAAAGACGGTTTGGTCGGTAAAGTATACAAAGTAAAGGATTTTGTAATATATCTGTAGAAATAGATTTGTTTCTTTTCATATTTCCACCAAATGCCGAAACGGTTTGAAACTTCATCAAGCAAACCGCTTAAAGGACCTTTGTAGGATACAAGCATTTTGCTTGAATCGGTCCATTGGGCACCGATATCCTGCAACGAAGGTTTGTTATCGTCGGCCTGTTTTTGAACCGTGCCGTCAAGCTCTTGTTCATAGCGAACAGAAATTGACGTGATTTTGTGAATCATGTTTCCGATTTCATATAAGGTAATCGGACGATTTGAAATAAGCGTGATACCGTCCGGTGTTTCCAAATATGAAGGAACAGGATCGCCTTCGTATTCGACCTCGCTTGTGTCTCCAAGCCAAATATCGTCGTTGACGCGAATGACATCTGTTTTCGCAACATCTGTCGGCGTTTTTGCTTCTTGTCTTAAATCAGAAGCGTTTTCAAGCTCGCGGTCAAGCGTCGCATCCATATCGGTTGCTAAAGAGCACGCCGCAACAAGAGCTGTTAAGGCTAAGCCGATTGTTAAATTGAATTTTTTAGTCATACGCATTTTCATCCTCCATTGTTTCAACGACTAATACGCGGTTTCCTTTGTAAAATGTGGCGATTGGAGCCGGTCTTGCGCGCGCAAAAGCTCTGATTAAAGCAGAGCTGACATCAGCAAAACGACCTCTGAACATAGCGCCGGCATTTAAGACATAGTTTCTGTTTGTGTTCCATACCAAACGCCAGCCCGATTGTTCGCTCCATGTTGTTAAGAGCGCCTTGAGGTTTTGTCCTTCTTCGGCATACCAATCTTGAACAGGATCTTCACCATCAGCGTCGTTTGAGACATTTTTGTTGTCTTCAGCTTCTTTAACCTTTTCGGTTTCGTCCGGTTCGGCCGTGAGTATTTGCGGACAAGGGACGCTGTCGCATTCCATAATCATCTCTTCGGGCAAGTTGTTTTCGGCGACATGAATCTGCTCTTCATACGTGATTACCTCATTTTCGATTGAAGGAGGAATTGCCGCGGAAATATTGTTGCCGGCACCCGATTGCGAAACCAAATGATCGCGCGGAGAGAGCTCGCCGTATTGTCTGTAGTTTGCTCTGGTTTGGGTGTAGTTTATGAAAGGATCTGTTTCGCAGTTTCCTTGCGGACACTCATCCGTTAAAGCGTTTTGATCGTAAACAGTTTCTTGCGTTGTTGTGGTTTTATACAGCACACAGCCGGATAAGCCAAGAAGCGCTGCTAAGCAAGCAAATAATGGTATTTTTCTGTTCATTTTAAAATCCTTTAAATCATATTTTTCCATATTTTTTCAATCTTACAAACTCTTATTTAAATAATCAAGCGATTTGGATAACTTATACCATTTAAGGACACTCTATCCATTCGCCCGTATAAATCGTTTGTTCCCTCTCTTTTTCTTTGTTGTTAAAACGAATGTTCCTAATAATAAATGAGTTCGGTTCGCGAGATGTGAATATCGTGTTTACTTTGCGATAATCAACGCCGCGCGAACTGAAAATGCTGCTGAGCAAATTCAGTCTTTTTTGCTGAAGCGCATAAGAACTTGTGCCGTCCATGCGGACTTCGATGTAAACATCATCGTTGTCACGCGCGTTGTCGGCAAAAGCGTATATCCATTTTAATGTTTGTCCCGAAATTTCGGCGCGGTTCGGCTGGAAAGACAGACGGAGCTCTGCCGGCATAATCGGGGTCGGATCTTCTTGTTCTTCTTCTTGCCCTAAGGCAGACAGCACTTTTTGTTTTACGCTTTTTTTAGAAGAAGTTTTCGGTTTTTGTTTCGAATCTTTTTTGATTGTGGTTTGCGGGTTTGAATCTTTGTTTTTGCCAAACCACGAACTGATGCTTTTAAATAAGCCGCTTTCTTTTTCGTTTTCACTTAACTGTTGTTCTTCTTCGGTTATGATAACGGTTTTCTTTTCGGGCTTTTTGCCTTCCGGTGTCGCCGTTAAGTCCGGCGTTAAATCGGCATCATTTAAAATGTCTTCGGGGATAGGAATCAAAATATTTTGAATCATTTGATAAGCTAATTTTTGTTCCGGTTCCTGCTCTTTTTCTTTTAAAAGAGGTTCGATGAAAGTTTGGCTGATAACCTGTTCATCAGGTGTTTGCCGTGTCTCGATATTTTCGTCTTCACTTTCCGTTTGTTCATCGCTTTGAGGCAGATCTTTCGAAAACTCTTCGACAGCCGCTTGATTCTTGGCAAATTTGTTGCCTTTGGCTACAACCCACGGGCTGTCTTCGTCTTGGGTTTGTTCAAGGTCATCCGTCTTTGAGCTTGCGCCGATTTCGGCTGTTTGCCAAGCGCTTTCATCAACGTCGATATTTTCCTGATTTTGAGAAAGTGCGAATATTTCGCCGAGCTCACTGTTTTTGATGTCGGCTTCGGCTAAATCTTTTTCTTCATTTAATATGTCCGACTCTTCAATGGTGTTGACGAGAACGTCGGGTTCTACCATGGCAATTTGAGAAGCGGATGAAGCATTCGACACATTAATATATTGGTGTTTCTGCTCGGTGTTTTCAATGAGAGGAATTTCTTCGTCATCAGATGTGTTTGAAACAGAAAGGTCGTTTTGCGCATAGACAATGCCGCTCTTGACATGATTGTCCATATCTTTAATTTCTTCAATGTCTTCGTCGCTCAGAGATATTTCGCTTGCAAAAGCCAAATCGGTTGAAACGGCAACCTCATTTTGAGGCGTTTCATTTGAGAGTGCGACAACGGGAGAAGGAGCCTCTTTTATTTCTTTTTCTTTTGTAACGGGTTCTGCCGTTAATGCCGAGATGTCGGAAACATCAACTTCGTTTACGGCAACTTTATTTAAAACAATGTCATCTTTCGGCGCACTTTTTTCGGAAAAGAGCTGTATCTTTTCAACTTTGATGTTTTGATCTGTGTCTGCTTTTTTAACAACAGGTGTGCGCAAGAATAATTTTTGGATGCAAAAAACAGCCAAAATGGAAAAAAGAAAACTGCAAACAAAATTTTTTACATTATTTTTTTGCATTATTTTTTATTTGCTCCAAAATTTACAAACGCCCTAAAAATAAGCACGTGTGCGCTTTTTCCTCGGACTTTTACGGTTTCATCTTACGATAATTTACAACAGATTGTGTTAAAAATTGTTTAATAGGAAAGACGAAAGTTTTGCAAATATTTCGGGGTTTAAAAGATTGATTTTTTGTTTAGGATGTTTTAACTTTTTGATGATATAAAAATGGGTGTTTTGGATGTCAGAACGATTATGAATTTTTTGTTACAGGCTTGGGTTTGTTAGCAAAATCAAAGTGTTACGAGAATTTATAAAGCAAAGAAAATGCTGGTCAAAAGCGAAAAAATCTGATATTCTATAATTGTATAAAGAAGTTTTGTTTAATTTGTTAAAGGAGAAAAACTATGACATTCTTAAAAAACAATTTCTGGACATTGTTTAGCTTAGCACTTGTTTTGATGGTTGCTATGACAAGCGATGCCAGCGCTGCCGTTCAATCTTCTACGGTTGTTCAAACAGCAATTAAAAAAGGTGCAAACGTATTTAAATCTGTCAGAACGATTGTGTTCGTTATCGGTGGTTTCGGTTTGGTCGGCTTAGCCGTTCAAGCTATCTTCGGTAAAGTTAAATGGCCTTGGTTCGGCGCTTTAGCTGTCGGTCTTGGCGTTTTGGCTGCTGCCGGTGCCGTTATCGAATACGCTACAGGTGATACGGTTACGACAACAGGTCAAGGTGGTTATGCCGATACATTTAGAGATAACTCTCAATCCGGTGATACTATCTTGTACTAAGATAAAGCTTAAGGGAAAGCTCTTTAACGGGCTTTCCCTTTACTTCAATTATTATGGTAAGACTTATGTCAATAGCTTTTAAAGGCGAAAGGAAAAGATTATGTTGAACGTAAATTTTGAGAAATTAAAAATGTATTTGCTCGCGGGCCTCTTGGTTTACGCGCTTTCTTTAATTTTATTTTCAACGGAAAGTTATGCCGCTTTTGAAAGTTTGACGAAGACCGGCGGCGAAATTTTTAATGGTATGAAAAAAATCATATTTGTTGCAGCCGGTTTCGGTATTATTGCCATCGCTATCGGCGCGGTTTTCGGTGCGCTGAACTGGAAATGGCTTTCGGTGATTATTATCGGTGTTGTGGTTATTGCAGGAACAGCAGCTCTTTTGAAGTATTTAACGCAAGGTACCGGAGCAGAAGTTGATGTTGATGTTTTTGGGATTACGGATACACTTAAATAAGAATATATTATTAATTTAAATGGAGGCAAACATGAAAAATTTGAGACAGTTTTTAAAATCACTCTTTTTAATGACAATGTTTTGTCTTTTGTTTTCGACTGATGCGATTGCGGCGGATTCCGAAATTTTTGATACGATTCAGGGAAAGCTTTACAGTACGCTGGTTGATTTAAGACAAATCGTCTATGTGATTTCCGGCTTCGGTTTGGTTGTGTTTGCCGTTGCGGCGATCTTTAATAAAATCAGCTACAAACACTTAGGCTATATTATGATAGGCCTTTCGCTTTTAGCCTTGATGTTTCCGTTTTTGGAATATTTCAGCGGAGACGATTATTGGCAATCAAGAGAACAGGCACAGTTGACTTTTGATAACTTTTTGGAAGCTAAGCCATACGCCAATGCTTCAGTCAGCGGCACAAATCCTACAGATATTACAGATCCGAATTATAGCGGTGAAAAACCGGCGTTGCCGGGCGATATCAGCGATGCCGAGCTTGATGCGATGATTGCAGAAGCAGAACAGGAAATGCAATGGGAATTGGAAAGACAAATGTCGGAATATTTCCAAGAAGGCGGTTTGAACAATTTGCCTGATACGGTTAAGGTCGGCAATGTTGATGTCGAAAGTTCGGATTTTGCAAAAATGGTTCAGGCAGGCTGCAGTCCTTCAAGCACAAGTTCAAAGAGTAAGTGGAGCGAAGGCGGGACGAGAAGCGTTTGCACGGTCAGTGAAAACGGGACTGTTCAAATCTCACAAGAAACTTGCCAAGGAACAGTTAAAGACGGTGTTTGTTCAAAATCAGCATGGCAGCAATTAGGCGATATTTGGCGCACGGTTAATAATACCGTAGATGCCGGTCAGAATGCGGCAACGGCTGTTGCCGGCGGTGTCGGTGCGGCTGTCGATATTTGGAGCGCAATACAACAAGGCGGCGCTATTGTCGGCGGCGGCGGAACGTTTTTGGACAAGCTTAAAGATCTTTCCAATTTGACGCATAATACGGCCGGTGCAACAGGTTCGGTTACGCGTGATATTAACCAAATTTTAGGTGCTTTGATGGGCATCGGCGGTAATGTCAGCGATACGGCGACCGTTTGGTCAACGAACGGTGAAACGAATCCGGACGGGAGCAACAGTGTTTCTGATGCCATTAAGGCAATTAATGACTGGTTGCATAAACAGCAAAACGGTGTTACAGATGCCGGCGGCGTGGTTGACACGGGTGCCAGTGCCGGAAATAAGGTTTATAACACGGGTAAAAATGTTGATGCAGCATGGGGAACATTTACCGATGCCATGAACAAATTGAAAGGTCTTTTCGGAAACTAAGATAAAAGAGATTTGGTAAGATGAGGGATATGATTTTAAAAGCTGTGGCACAGCCTCCGAAACTTTTTTGGGGGCCTGTGTTGCCAACAGCAATTAATGCCGGAATACAGGTTCCATTAATGTTTATGGCTGTCGGTGTCGGTAGTGTTAACCCTCTGTTGTTTGTTGTTTCGATTATCAGTTGCCATATAGCCATTGTGTTGGCAGGTGCAAAAGAACCGCACCTGTCAACAATGATTCAGGCTTTCGGACAGACAAACAAAGTTTCGACAAACTTATATAAAGAGAGAGGAAATAAATTTGAGCCCTAGTTTTGATTTTACGACGATTTTTGCACAAGGTTTAACGAGCGTTGAGGTTATACTTGCGATTGTCGGTATGATTTCGGCGGCGGCCTTTGCGGTTTTGCTGGCCACACGTTTCAGCAACTGGGTTTTGCCAAGTCCGAGAGAATCACGCGTTTCGGACTTTTTGCCTTTTGCAAGTCTGATGGAAGACGGTATTACCATTAAATGTGCAAACGGAACATACGTGCGTGTCTTCAGAATTACGGGTATGGATTTGGGGTCGGCAACGCCGGAAAAAGTTTATTCGATGATGGAGGCACGGAAGTCGACCATTGACAGTTTGTCGGAACTTTCAGTCGTTTGCCGTGTGATTACTTTAAGAGAAAGAACACAGAAAGAAGCAGATGTCGGTCATTTTAACAATCCGATTTTGGAGAAAGTTTCGGAAGTTTGGTCGCAAAGTATGGATCGAGTTTATACCAATACGCACTATATGATTGTGAGCGTGGCGGACAGAAAAGATGCTTTAAAAGATTTGAATTATGCCTGCCAGACGATTATTGCGACACTCGGGGAATATGGCGTTTTTCAGATGTATGAAAATCCGGAAAGTCCGGCGAAAGACAGTCCGTTTTATGTTTTTTCAAGACTTTGCAGTCCTGTTTCAAAACCTGAGCCGAAAGTCAGAAATGCACAGGGTGCCGAGCTTAATGAAATGTTGACGGCAGACCATATTCATTTCACAAGAGAAAAAGGTATTATACATTTCTTTTCGGGTGAAAAGGATTTGTATGAAATTGTAATGGGAATCAGAACGACGGGCGATTATATGGATGAAAGTATGATTGTTTCGCTCCTTTCGATTGATTGCGAACTTGTTCTTTTGCATAATGTCAGACCGATTTTCAGACCGCAGGCAAGATTGATGTTGATGCAACAACAAAGAATGGCCGCTATGACCAATTTTTCGGGCGGCGTTGTTGAACAATACAGCCAAGCACTGGCCGCAATCGAAGACAGTGATGCGGATTATCAGGCTTTGACGGAATATGCCATGACAATCATCCTTAAAGGCGAAAATGAAAAAGAACTTAATTTCGGCGAGAGTGAAGTGCAACGTATTTGCCGAACGTTTTCGGTTACGCCCGTTCGAGAGGGATGGATTACGCAAGCATCATTTTTCAGCCAATTTCCGACTTATGATACCTATCCGAGAACATATCGCTATTTATCAAGAATTGTGGCGCTTGCTATTTCATTTGACAAACCGGCGGAAGGTTTCGGACGTTCGGACTGGGGACAGGGCGCTATTACGACATTTCGGACGATGTCGGGTTCTGCTTATCAATTCCAATTCCACGTTTCGCCTGATGAGGGCGCTGTGGCACACTGCTGTATTATCGGTCCGACCGGTCAAGGTAAAACAACTTTGCTGACGTTTTTGGCCGGACAGGCAATGAGACACTCGGATTTGAAGGTGTTCTTCTTTGACAGACACAGAGGTGCCGAAATCTTTACAAGAGCTATCGGCGGGGCTTATATCGGCTTTGACGGAGATAATAAAAACGTTTCGTTAAATCCGTTTGATGCGGCAGATACACCGAATAACAGAGCATTTTTAAGGCGTTGGATGAAGGCTATTACCTTAACGGAAGATGCATTATCGGAAAGAGAAATTGCGCGTGCGGTAACGACGGCTTTTGATTATTTGAGACCGGAAGAGCGTATTATGAAAAATCTTTATAAAAGCTGTTTTTCGCCGACCGGAAATATGAGAAGAGAAATTTATCGCTGGGTTAACCCGGACCAATACGGCAACATTTTTAATGCTGATACGGATAGCCTTGATTTGAAATCAAAACGATTTATGGCCTTTGATTTTACGCACATTTTTGAAGATGAAACTTTGGCACCGGCGGTTATCAGCTATATTATGCACAGAATTCAAAGTGAAACGGGCGAAACGGGTGTGCCATCACTTATTATGATTGATGAAACGGCGCCGATGTTAAAACACCCGATGTTTAGAGATTATTTTATGATCGGTTTGCAAGAAGGTCGTAAAAAGAGACAGGCTTATTTGTGTGCCTTCCAACAGCCGAATATTATTGATAAGCTCGGTGTAGGCGAGGTCATCAGAGGCCAATGTCAAACCGTTTTGTTCTTCAGAAACCCGCAAGCAATGCCGGAAGATTATGCAACATGGAACTTAACACAAAGCGAGCTTGATTTTGTGTTCGGGCGTTCATATCGTGATTTTCCGTATGCTATTTTGCTTTCACGTCCGGCGACCGGCGAATCGGTTATCTTGGACGTTAATTTAGGGGCTCTCGGTCCTTATTTGAAACTCTATAATTCGGGTCGAAAGAACGTTTTGCTTGTTGAAAGTTTGATTAAAGAATACGGAGAGGCGAATTTTGTTACAAAATATTTAAATATTGCGTAATTTTTCAAAAAAGATTAGGTGAAAAGTAATTTTTGAGGTACAATAATTAAAAGAATTCTTTACGTCAGGAGGTTAGGATGCAAAATAAATCTGTTTCGAAAGTTTTTTACGGCGCTTTGATGGCCGCATTGTTAGGCACATCTCCGGCGCACGCAACCGGTTTTCCGACATTTGATATCGCTGAGGTTTTTAATACGATTCAAAGTGTTATTTCTCAGGCACAAGCGCAGATTTCGACCGTTCAGGAAACACTTTCTATTGCGAATATTCAGCAGGCAATCGGCGACAAGCTCGGCGGATTGAGAAAATTTCAGAGACTGGAAAAAATTAAAGAAGAATTTGAAGCAAAGCAGGAAAAGATTCAAAAGCGTCTTCAACGGTTGGAAAAGCTTAAAAAAGAATATGAGCAAAGGGTAAAAGACACCGTTGCGGATGTGAAAGACAAATATGACGATGCCAAAAATTTTGTTGACGGCGTTAAAGACCAGGTCGATAATACAAAAAGTCAGATCGAAAATACGGTTCAGGGTGTTAAAGATCAGGTCGATAATACAAAAAGTCAGATCGAAAATACGGTTCAGGGTGTTAAAGATCAGGTTAACAACACCGTGAATAATGTTAAAAATGAAGTCGATAATGCCAAAAATCAGGTTAACAATATTACAAATCAGGTCGAAAGCACCGTAGAGGGTATTAAAGATGCCGTTGACGGCAATAAGAGTGCTCAGGGTTCGTCATCTGACGGTGTGAAAGACGATTTTTCGGTTGATTCAGCCGCCGATTTGTGGGGCGACGGTGCTCAACAAAGTGCTCCCGCCGCTTTGGAAAAACAAAATATAAAACCGACGCAGGAAAAAGGCAATATGACCCAAGAGAAAGCAGAGGATTTTCCGCAGGCTTTCAAAACATCGTATGAAAACTATACGCCCATGGGATATGCCGATATGGGTGTTAAAACCGGAACAGATAAGGAAGGCAACTATTTTTTTCCGGACGAGCTTGCGTGGTGGTGCAATATTAATTATGATGATAAAATTGACGAAGAAAAAGCTTTGGAATGTTTTCATAAAATTTGTGATGATTTGAATGCTAAAGATGCAACGGAAGCCAAAAAAAATAAGGACAGATTCGGTATTTTGCTCGGGCAATCGCTTGCTCATAACTTTGCTGCGGCAGTCAGCATTAAGGATAAGGCCGCATCATCAAAGGTTGTTGATGATGTGCATGATACTTTAGGTAAATCAGGTGATGATTTGCGTACACAGGTTTCCGGTAACGGCGAGGTGACAGATGCTCAACTTTTGATGACGAAAGATACATTGCTGATTGAAGCCGGAAAACAGGAAGTTACAATTATTGAGGCGATTGAAACATATTGCCGCTATTATGAGGAAGTTAAAGATCAATGATGAAACATAAGGGTCCTTTTATTGCCTTGACGGCTCTTTTGATGGTTTGTGCAAAACCCGCACGAGCCGATTTTGAGGCTATTCAAGCCATCATTACTTATTTGGGTGATGTGGTTCAGAATGCCAAAGAGCAGGTGATTAAGGCAAAATCTTTGATTGAAAGCGCACAGCAATTAAGCACTCAGACTAAAAAAATGGTTTCGGACGCAAAAGGGACAGTTAAAAAAGTCGGCGATGAAGTTAAAAGTGCTAAGGCAAAAGCACAGGAAATTAAAGACAAAGTCAGTAATACAATCAATATGGCCAAAAGCGGTGATTTGAAAGGGGCTCTTCAAAACACGGAATTTATCAAGTTAAAAGGTGTGTTTGACGGCACGAAGATTGATGATGAAATGGCAGATGCCGTTATGGATACATTGGTACGTAAAAAAGGCGATGATTCTATTGCAAACCAAAAAGCTTTAAACAAAGCGCTTAATTTGAAGCAAGGTATTGATATGGCCAATATGTTCGGCGAAGTTTTAGTCTTGCGCCAAGATTTAAAGGCTGAGGAAGATGATCCGCAAAACCCCGAAAGTATTGACGAAGCAGTTGATTTGTCGCAGGAAAGCGCCGTGAAATCATTAGAGAGACAAAACAAAGTTTTGTTAATGAAAGCGCAGATGGCGACATACGGTCATACGTTTGATATTCAGTCTTTGGAAGGCGGACAAGAAGGAGACGGAAATGAGTAGAAAAAAGATTTTCTTTTGTGTTTTGCTTTTGTCGATGATGATGAGTTTTAATGCTTCGGCGCAACTTAAGCTTGACGGGTTGGCCGGTGTGGAACGTGTTTTGACGAGTGTTCAGACGGCTGTTGAAAGCGTGATGAAAAAAGTAAACGAAGCGGCAAAGATTTTTCAAGGGTCTTTGTTGGGAGATTCCGCAAGTACAAACTGGGAAACATTCAAGGCCTTAAAATCGCAGATTAAAGATATAGTTGCGGCCGGTCAGGAATTGTATGAGGAAGCTTCCAGTTTGGGAGCAGATGCCGAGTCAATTATTAAAGATTCATACGAAGAGCTTAAAGATGAAATCAGTTCGGCAACGCCTGTTTCAACAGCGACACTGCAAAAAGAAATTGATACGCTTGACAGCCAGATGGAAGATCGAAAAAGTGTTGTTGCCGAAGAGTTGAGTGCAAAAATTAAGGCAGCGCAACAAAATGAAGAAATTTTAACGCAACTCTACGAATCCGAAGAAGATGAAGAAACGAAGTCAAATATAGGTCTTCAGCTTGCCGCGGAGGAATCTATCCGTGCACAGCTGCAGGCAGATTTAGATACGCTGTCGGAAGACGGAAATGTTTATTTGGCAAGCGATGATCAATATCAGGATTTGAAAAGTCAGCGCGATACAAAATCACAAGAACTTTCGGAGGCTCTTGAAAACCTTAAAGGAAAAGCACAATGGTTTATTCAGAGTATGATTAAGAAGAGCCCCGCCGAAAAAGCTGCCGATTATAATAAGGCACAGGCAAGTAATTTCGCCTCAGATGATGAGGAGCTGACGCAGGAAGTTGTTAACAGAATTAACAAAGAGCGTGTGACGAATTTGGAAAAAGATATGGCGAGAACATTTGTGACGCTTGTTGATTTCAGAAAGAAAGCAGCCGGTTCGGAAGAAACAGAAAGTATTGAGGAAAATGTTAATAAAACTACGGGGAATATAGCTTCTGCCGATAAAACAATAACGGCTTTGAGGTTGCAGAATCAGTTGAAAATTATAGAACTTGATCTTTTGCATGATCAGATTTTAATGGAATCGAGTTATTTGAGACTTAAAAGTTCGCTTGATATGCTTAAACAGCCGTATCGTTTGCTGAACCCGGATAAAGATCAAACGCAGATGAATTTGGATAATTATGTTATTACAAAAGAGAGTATTGAAGCGCAAACAGAAGGAAATCGTGAAGGAGACTGATTATGATGAGAAAGAATATGTATAAATTTGCTTTTTTAGCGTTTCTTTTTTATGCGACGGAAAGCAGTGCCGTTTTGTGGCCGCCTTGCCCGATTTGTCCTTCTTTCGACGGGGTTAATGATGTTATTGAGACCGCTAAGGCTCTTTTGAAAAAAGCTCGCGTTGTTGTCGATGATTTGCAGTATGCTCAAGACAAAGCGCTTAATGTGATTAAAACGGCGAAGAAATATATGGCGCTTGATTTTAGTGAATCGCCGCTTAAAAAAGAAGTTAATTTTCCGGTTATTGCGACGGCAAAAGATATTGTGCCCTCGGAAGTTGCGAATATTGCTGATGCCGCCTCTGTTTCGGAAGGATTTCAAAAGCTGTTTTTGAAAGATGATCCAAAGCTTTTGGAGAGTTTTCCGGTTGATTACAGGTCGTTTGTTAAAAATCAATATGAGAAGAAACGCGCCGAATTTGCATACGATAATATGATTGAAGTTTATGTCTCGGCTCGGCAGTTGGAAGATGATCGCCTTTCTTTCATTAAAGGCGAAGTTGACAGTTTGTCGGAGTGTTTCGTCGAAGGGCGAGAGGGACTTTCTGCTTCATGCGAAATGGCTTCGGCATCTGATGAAGAACTCGGTAACTGGGTGAATGGTTATAAGCTTCAGGCGATGCAAGATTCGATGATGAGAGTTTATGAAGAATTGATGGCCATGGAAGCGCAATATCAGGCCGGCAATTCTTTGAGAGAAGGTGTGCGCCCGGTTAATGATGATGCGGGGGTCGGCGAAGAAGATACGCAGACGACAAGTTTTTATTATAACAGCAGTTCGCCGATGGGATATGCTCAACAGGCCGGTGATTTTGTGGCAAAGGTTGAAGGGACAAGAAGCGCGCCGAAAGTTAATCCGAATTTGACGCTTGTTCAAACCGAAGAATATAAGGAAAAACCGCCTTTTGCCGGTTCGGAAGAGCTTATTAATTCGCTTGCGATTTTAAATGGAACATACGAACTTTTGAGTTTGGCCGAAGAAATGCACAACACCAAGCAACAACTGCCTGATTTAAGAAAGCCGTTTATTGAATATGAAAAGATGAGAATACTTCATTATGTGGCCATTGAGAGGCTTGCCCAGTCAGAACAATTTGTCAGAAGCTATTTGTCAGATTACTACGAATCTTCGAATGCAGATGATATTTGGTTTGGAGATAGCTGCAGGTTGGGAGGTAATCAAATAGGCTATATGTGTCAGAAAATAATGGGTTGCAATAATAAAAATGAGTATGATGATTATGTGTATCATTACATTACTTGCCCGAGCGGCTCTTTTGATGTGACGGCGTATGAGAAAAAACCGATTGATTCTCTTTCGGGAGAAAGCATTCGCGAATATCAGCTTGCAAAAGCCAAGAAGGTTATGGATCTTGAAAGTGTGGATACAAGCGACCCTGATGCCGCGGTGGACAAGTATGACAAGGTGATGGGCAAAACAGAAGTTAATATGGACCAAAGCACGGAAACGCCTGATATGGATTCAGACCCTGATGTTAAGAATTATGTAAAAGATTCCGATACGCTTTCAAAGCCGTCAAACGAGGCTGAGGCCGAAGGCGGAACGCGCGAGCAGAATTTGAACCGTTGGCAAATCGGACGCCAAAAATCAATTGAAATCGGCGAAGATATGCAAAGCGGCGGCAAAAAATTCGGCTTTGCTAAAGTGAAATATAAGGTTTGGAATGATGAAAGACATTTCTACGATCAGTATTTAAGAGAAAAATACAGAAATATGATGATTTATTTCGAATCGGGCGTTCTTGAAGAGGCAATTGCTGCTATTGCAGGCGAAATGAACGAAGCAATGACAATTGATGAAGAAAAGCTTCAAAAAAAGGTTGAGTCGGAAACAAAGTCTGCCGTTAACAGCAAAGTTGCGGCATACGCAGCGAGTTTGGCAGCGGATGATCCATACAGATATGCTAAAATAGAGGCTTACAGAGCACAAATATATCCGAATATTAAAGAAGCGACTTATAACAAAGTCAGCCAAGAGTTTAATGAAAAACTGGCGAATATTAAAGCGGAAAACAGAGGCAAAATTGCCGATGCGGCAAAGAAATTCGCTGCTAAATTGGAAGCCATGGAGAAAGATTCTTCGCTTCGGGATTTGAAAGAAACGCAAGATAAAGAGATGGCAAATCTGATCAGCTCTTTTAAGGCAAACATCGCAGCTCTTGAAAAGCAAAAGGTAACCGTTAACGAAGAGATTGAAGATGAGACAATTAAGCTTGATGCGAAAAAAGCGGAATATAACCGTTTAGCAGATCAAAAGAAATCACTCGAATCTTCTATTGAAATGCAAAAACAGTCAAGAGATTTGGCTAAAGCGAAGAAAAACGAATATCCCGGAATGTCTTATGAGAGCGGTATGCAGGAAAAAGCAGAAAATATTATCAGTAAGAAAGAACAGGAATTAGAAAAGGTTGAGGCAGCGCTTAAAAAGGCTCTTGAAGGGGTTGAAGAACTGCAAGACACTATTGACGATTTAAGAAAACAGGTTGTTGCCCTCGATCAAAAAATTGAAGATGCTCGAGAAGATTATATTGCAGAAGCCGTTGAAATGGAAAATGCGCATATATTGACAATGAAAATAGCGCTTGAAAACAGATCGGCTTCGGCTATTTCATTTGAGCCTGTCCCGGGTCATGCGACGCTTATGTTCGCATTCGGCGAGGGTAAAAATATGGTGAACATATTCAGAGAAGCCGGCGTTAAGACGATCCAGAACGCTTATCAGGGGCTTTTAGGTATGGGTTACGGCTTATATGATCCCGATAAATTCGGACAGATTAAAAACATTCATATCGCTATGCTTGACAATCTGATTAAGGTTGCGTTTATGCCGGCGATTTCTAAGGTTGATGACCTTGTTATCAGTAATGCTTCCATTATCAGCAAGGCTCCCGAAATGTTATATAAGATTATCTTTAAATCAGATTGCGAGGGGGCTATATGTAAACAGGAAGATAAAGATTATTTTGTCAGCCTTAAAGGTCGGGCTCGCGACTTTACCGTTCCGAAAATGATTACACCGAAAAGAACTGCGCCGCTCAGAGAGGTTTTCCACTTTGATTATGGCGATTACGGCAACCTTTTGACAACAGGTGGTAAGTGTTCTAAAAAAGGAAAAGTTAAGAGCCTTGCAAAAACAACCCGTCATGAATTTTTAGAGACGGGGCAAGATATGCCGGCAATTTGGGAGACGATTTTGAAACCGGACGGGTTCATTGACAGAGATGTTGATATTGTTGATATTTTGAACCAGAATAATGTTGATGATGCGAGCCGAGTCTTTTTAGAAGATAAAGGTGAAGGCGGCGGGCTTGCCAGTTATGTCAGTGAGATGTCTGTTTTCTTAAAATATGAAGGGGGCTTGACGTTTACAAATCCGCTTTTCGAATTGATTTGTTATTTCCATGCGGCTGAAGATGAAGCATCAAAGAAAAAGATTAAAGAAGATGAATATAAAGAAAACGAACTGAAGATGCTCGGACGCGACCAAATCGGCGATTATCTGCAGTTTGTGGACCAAGAGCGGACGTATCAGCTTTCAATGGCTAAGCTTAAAGTTAAGGTTGACGAAGGGCGTCGGTCAATAGAAGACGTTTTAGCCAAGATAGACTGTTCGTATAAGCCGAAAGAAACAGGATATATCACGTATGGAGAAGCAAAAACAAAGATTGTTTCGGCAGAATATATTGCTGACAAGGAAACGTTTGAGTCTATTGCAAAATGTTTGGATGACGGAAAGAATATGTTTTTATCTGAAGCTCAGAATTTGCTGAAACAGCTTCCGGAATTCAAACCTGTTGAAGAAGCTCCGGAATATACAAACTTAATCAACAGAAAGAAAAAGATTGAGAATTTGCTGGATATTTTGCAGACAGATTTTGATGAGCTTGTTTTGATTTCGGATAATTTAACAAAACAGGAAGTTGAAGACAAAATAAAAACGAAAAAAGCAGATAAGGATGTTGTCGCTAAATATGAAGCTGAGGCTCAAAAAGAATTTGAGAACAATAAAAAGAAGATGGCAGTTCCTTATCGTGCAAAATATTTTTAAGGTTTGGAAACAAGACAGATGGCAGATGTTTTAGGAAACGGGCAGAAAAAACTTGCGATAGCGAAGCCTTTGAAAGAAGGTCAGAGATATCTCACAGATGAAGAAATCGGCTTAAAGAGCTTGAAGGAAGCCTATTATCAATGGGTTTCAAGACTTATTATGCTCTTTTGTATGATTTCGCTTTTGTTTTTTGCCTCTGCCAGTCTTGTTCTTTTTCGGATGGCGCCGCAGGTTACGGTTGAGCCTTTTTTGATTATTAAACAAGATAATTCGGAATCAATGGTTCGCTATGAGGTTATTGCGCCGGATATGGCTTCGTCAAAACAGATGATGGAAACGTTTGTCAGACAATATGTGATGATGCGCAATACGATTTTAAATGATGAGCAGGAAATGCAGACACGCTGGTTTGCAGGCGGTATTGTGAACTATATGTCTGCTCCGAATGTTTTTATCAAATTTAAAAAAGAAACGGTGGACCATTTGAACGATTTTCTTCGGGACGGTCTTGTTCGCGATACGGAAATTATTTCAATCGGTAAAGTCGGCGGCGAGAAAAGCCCCGTTTGGAAAGTCGATTTCAGAACATACGATTTGTCGCGCGGTTCAATGCAGGAAAACGGACGCTGGGTTTTGAAAACACGTTATTGGACAGCTTCCGTTACCGCCTTTTTTGTGCCCGAACGTCTCTTTATGGGAAGGCGTTTAATGAATCCGCTCGGATTTACTGTAACAAGGTATTCGCAAACCGAAGTTGAAATCCTGTAAAAATGCGTATAACAGCGTATCTAGAGCAAAAATAGCAGGTCGGAAGTGTCCTCACGTATGTTTTTGTACGCTCCGGTACTTCCGCCTTTATTTTCACTCTATCTGCACTGTTCTCCGCATTTTTTTAGCTTATGTGGCGGGCTGTTCGGAACAGGAACGACCAATAAACAAAATTCATTTTCTAATTTGTGTTCTTTTTTGTTTTATTTAATATATGTTAATATTTTAAGATTATGTTAGACTATAACGGGTTTCCAATTTTTTGATAAGTTGGGGATTTGAGTGTGTTCATGTTAGACTTTTTAAAATAATGAGTATAACATGAATAGGTCTTGATATGAAGAAGGACATTGCAATGTGTAAGAAAATAATTTTGCTTTTTGCTGTTTTGCTCGTTTCGGCTTGCGGGTCATATTATGAACCGGAACCGGTCGGCGTTGGTAAAGATGTTAACGAACTAAAGCTTTCGCCTTGTGCTTGTATTCAGGTAGAGCTTGATAAAACTCTGCCGGATTGGTTTGTGGCATCAATATAAGGAAAATTAAATGGCAGATAAGTTAGGCGTTAATAATGTTCAGCAGAAGCTCATCGGCAAACGGCCGAGTGCACCTCAACGCCGGCCGAACCGCTCGGCTTCCGGTGAAGAGGTTGTTGTCGTTAATGCTTCGGAAAAACGTTATTTATGGACGGCACGCGCTTTTGCCGTAATTGTAGCAATCAGTATTTGCTGTAATTTGGTTTTGGTTTTGGCTATTGCGCAACTTGTGCCGCTTTATCGCATTGAACCGTTTCTGCTTACTTTTGAAAATAAAGAAGAGCAGGTTTATGATATTATGCCGCTCGGTAATATGGTTGATCAAAAAACGGTTACGGAAGTTTTTGTTCGCGAATATGTGCTTCTTAGAAGCGCGTTTGTGAATGATGCCAGAGAAATGGAGGCGCGATGGATGCCGGGCAGTATGCTTCAGGAAATGTCGTCGCCGGCAGTTTATCAATCGTTTATTGATAAGACAGCAAAGCGTGCTCTTGAGATTATTAGAACAAAAGGCTTGGTCAGGGTTGTCAGAGTGATGACGGTCAATGAATTGAGCCGTGGCTTGTGGCAGGTGGAATATGAAACAAGAGATATGTATCCCGATTCAACAGCGCCGCAGGTCGATTATTGGACAGCATCGTTAAAGATTGCGTATCGTAAGAAAACGGTTAAATATGGCGAAAGATTGAATAATCCGATCGGATTTACCGTAACGAGTTATTCGCTTTCACATAATAAAACCGAATAGAAAAGGAAAATGCAAATGAAACATATTTTGTTAAAAGTGTTATTTGTTTTAGGTTTGTTGGGTTCGGCAAGTGTTGCTCATGCTCAGGCAACAATGAACAGTTTGGATCAAAACGCAAACCAATCGCAAGGCAATTATCAGCCGATGAATTTGGATTATGCCGGTATGGGATCGCTCGGTATGATGCAAAGTGCGTGGCTCGATCCATTGCAAAATCTCGGTGAAGGACAGACAAAACCTGCTTATTCCAAATATTATTGGTCGCCGGATTTGGTTTTGCCGGTCAGATTGAGAACAGGTATGTTGACTTTGATTAATTTTCCGGAATGGGAACTTTTGGAAAATGTTTATATCGGCGATGAAAGCACTTTTAACGGCGAAATCACAGGACCGAATACGTTGTTGCTTTATCCGAGACCGGGTTCAACAACGGTTGGTGTGGATACAAACGTTATGGTTTTCGGCCGTTCGGGCAATAAATATGTTTTTTATGTCAGAAGCGAAGGTGTTAATACCGAGCGTTTAACAAACTCGGTTATTGATATTGAAGTTGTCGACGGGCAAAAAAAAACATCAGCCGGAGGTAGCGGCAGCGGTGGCAGCCTCGGGGGTCGATTGAACGCAAGCGATTACGGCGGAAGTAATAAATCGGTTGATTCTACTTTTACGCGCCGTTATCAGAAAGAAGATTGGATTCAGAGTATTCCGCTTGATCCCTCAAAATTTAAGTTTGATATAGAAGTTTATGTGCCTAATCCGGATGATGTGGTTATTGCGCCGGAAAGAGTTTGGCGTGATGATATTTTCACTTATATCGATTTGGGTGAAAAAGCTTTGAATATGGTTCAGCGTCCGATTGTTACGCTGATTGTGGAGCGTGTTGAAACACCTGTCGGATTCAGAGCAAAAGGTCCGAACAACAGATTGATTGTTGTTGAGGGTGTCGGCGATATGGTTCTTCGAAACGGTAAACGTATTGTTTGTTTGAAGCTTCGCAGAGCAGATGACAGCGGTATTTATAATATTGTTGCGGATACAAACGATTGGGATGTTCCCGCTCCGCTTCCTTCATCAAAAGGCGGTTCAAACGGAAATTCGGAAGTTCAAGGATTTGATCTTACGGGTGGCGCGGATAACGGTGAAATTGAAAATGTATGGCAGACTTCGGGAGAACCGAGCAACAATACGGACGGATATCAGATAAGCGTCGGTGAAAACGGTGAATTACTTGTTCCGGAATATGCGCTTCAAAACGGAGGGGCTGCTTCTGCGGGCGGCGATCAGGTCGAATACAAAACAATGTATAAACTGCAACCCGGCGAGATTTCGTTTTCTGATTTGCCTTCGGGTTATAAATACGGTGCCGGTTTTACAAATGATGATAACGCCAGCATTTCCGTCGAACTCGGGACAGATGCGAATGTTTCAAATTTGGAACACCTTTGGGCAGATCTTTCGAAGCGCTATGATGACAGTTTGAGAGGTTATCAGCCGTTCTATTCGGTTGATGCCCCCGCAGACGGTCAGGGTAAAGAGCTTTTCCACTTGAGAATTGGTCCGGTTCCGTCAATCAGCGAAGGTGATCAGATTTGCAGCGAGCTCGGACGAAACGGCGTTTTCTGCAGCGTAATCAGAATTCAGTAAGAGAAGAAGGCTTATGAGTAAAGAACAGTTACAATTAACACATTCGGAACGTTATGTTCGCAAAACAAACCGTATCATTTTGATTATCGGTCTTGTTTCGTTTGTTGCGTTTTTGTTTGGTTTGATTTTGCTTTTCTCAAGCAAGGCGCCGAATGATGATTATCAAGAACCTGTCTTTACTGCCGATGATGATGTTTTAAATGAAGATGACGGAACATCGGGGCTTTTGGGAAGCGACATTGAATTTGATGCCGTTGAAACAAAAGAGCTTCCGATTACGACAACGCCGAACCCCGTTAATATGGGACAGGTTGTCTTGGGTACGGAAGCCAAAAATGTTTTGACAATCGGAACAAACGGAAAGTCATCTATCAGGATTGTTTCCGTTAAATTAGCGGAACCGCCCTTTGACGGATTTGTTTATCAGGACAACTGTACAAGTGTTGAGCTCAGAGGCAACCAGACGTGTAATGTTGTGATGAGCTGGTCGCCTGTCGAAGCCGGGAATGTGCAGAATAACTTTATTGTTTCGTGGCATGAAACGAATTTAAGTGCGCAAAATGCAAAAGCTCAAAAAGTGCCTGTTGACGGAAATGCCGTTACAAAAGAAGATTGTAATTTTTGTGAACAAACGCCAAGCAGTGCTTTGAGCGGGCTTGATGAAACAGGTTCAAACAAAAGGCAGATTGCTTATGGTCCGAACGGAGAGGAAATCGGCTATATTGATGCGGACGGTTATGTTTATAATCATGCAGGACAGCTTATCGGCAGAATGAACAGCGACGGGCTGATTATAGATAATGACGGTAATATTATCGGTGTCGGCGGCAATAAGCAGTTAATATTTGATGATAACGGTAAAGTGATCGGATATGTCGGAACGGACGGAACAGCCTTTAATATGCAAGGCGAGGTTATCGGTAAACGATTGTCTGACGGAACGGTTATGGATTTGAACGGCAATATTATCGGACGGGGTGTCGATGCCGGTTTGGTCTATGATAACAAAGGCAATATTGTCGGACAAGTGATGGATGACGGAACGGTTGTTGATGATGACGGAAATGTTGTCGGACGCTTAAACGCAAACGGTGATGCGGTTGATTTGAACGGTCAGAAACTCGGCGGTATCAGCCAAACGGGTAAGACGGTTATTGATGACGAAGGTAATGCGTTGGGCGTTGTTTTGCCTGATAATTCAATTATTGATGAAAACGGTAATATTGTGGGTGAAGTTTCATCAAACGGTGATGTCTTTAAGGTTAATCATCGTGTTGTCGGTTCAATAGGAAATAATAAGAAAAAAGTTTATGACGCCGAAGGAAATGTTATCGGTTATGCAGATGAAGACGGTAAAGTGGTAGATGAAAACGGTAATGTGATTGGTATGGTCAGCGAAGACGGAACCGTTTTGAATATGTCAGGCGAGGCTATCGGGCGAACCGGAGATCGGGCTATTTATGATTCTAATGGCAAAGTTATCGGTTTTATTGATAATAACGGAAGAGCCATTGATTTAAAAGGTCAGAATTTAGGTCGTATGATTGGCGAGGCTGTTTTTGACGAAAGCGGCAAAATGATCGGTGAAACAACCGAAAATATGGCTTACGGGCTCAACGGTGAAGCTATCGGTGTGATGAATGATAAAGGGCAGCTGATAGATTTTGACGGGAATGTTATCGGTCAGAAATCTGATGTGCCTTTAGCTGTCAGCGAAGACGGGAGAGTTTTAGGAAAAATTACCGATAGAATGGCTTATGATATGGACGGAAAAGCAATCGGAACCGTAGATGAAAACGGCAATGTTGTGGATATGAACGGTAATATTATCGGCAGCGTTTTGTCGGACGGCTCTGTTGTTGATAAAGACGGTCGAATTATCGGAACGGCGCTGAGAGAGGGCGTGTTTGACGATAAAGGACGTATGGTGGCTTTGGTCGATGACGGTAAAGTTGTTGATTTTTCAGGCAACGAAATCGGTGATGTGCTTGCGGATGGTACCGCTGTTGATAAGCAAGGAGATAAGATCGGTGTTGTTGCTAAAGAAGTTGCCTATGACGAAAGAGGAAATGTTTTTGCGCGTGTTGATGAAAACGGAAATGTGATTGATTTTGAAGGAAGAAAAATCGGTAATAAAATTGAAGACGGTATCTTTAACAAAGACGGAAATTTGGTCGGTATTGCGCCGAAAGAAGCGGTTTTTGATGAGAACGGCAAGTTAATCGGTTTTGTGAACGAAGACGGTAAAGTTGTCGGTTTGGACGGCAATATTATCGGTGAGGTCGGTGCGGACGGAACAGTTCGCAACAGCAACGGTGATATTATCGGCAGGGCTGTTAAAGAAGTTGCTTATAACGGCAAGGGCGATATTATCGGTATGGTTGATGAAGACGAGAATGTTATTGATTTTTCGGGCGTTAAAATCGGTCAGAAAATTGATGACGGCATTGTTGATGAAAATGATCAGCTGGTCGGACAGGCGCCGAAAGAGGTTATTTATGACAATGACGGTAATGTTATCGGCTTTGCGACAAAAGATTCAAAAGTGCGTGATTTTAAACAGACGCTTATCGGGCATCTTCAAAAAGACGGAACGGCTGTTGATGCGGACGGTAATTTAATCGGACGGACGGGAACGCAGAATGTTAAAAAGCTGAGGTCAGTTTATGATGCCGACGGCAATGTTATCGGTTATGCAGATGAAGACGGTAATGTTTATGACTTTGCCGGCAATTTAATCGGGCGCGTGCTTGCGGACGGAACGGTCGTGGATTTGGACGGCAACGTTATCGGGCGTGTCGGCGAAGTGTTGAATTTTGTGACGGATGAGACAGGACAAATTATCGGTTTTGTGAATAAAAACGGTGAAATCGTTAATGCTGAGGGAAAAGTTGTCGGGAAAGTTGATGAAAACGGTAATTTGGTTATTGATGAAATGCTTAAGGTCGGTTCGGTCGTTAGGACGGATTTAATTGTTGTGACGCCGGCAGGTACGATTTTGGGTGAAATTTCATCAAACGGTGAAGTTGTTGATGAAAGAGGTAATGCTTTCGGGCGCGTTTTGCCGAACGGGTTGGTTCGCGATTTGAACGGTTCTAAAATTATTGCAAAAGGCATTGAAGGCGGTCTTGTTGTCGGTTGGGGCTGTTCAAGAGTGGGTATTTTAGATAATAAAGGCATTATCGTTAACGGTAATTTGGCGAAGAATTTTAAAATTTATCCGGACGGCGGCATTTATAATGAAAGCGGGCATTTCTTGGGCTCTGTTATTCAAAGAGGTAAGGTTTTGAATGATCGCTGCGAAGAAATCGGTGATGTTGATGACGGCGGTTTGGTTTATAATGCACGCAAGAAATATGTGGGATGTGTTAATCCTGACGGTCGTGTGTTGAATGATAACGGCGAGGTTGTCGGGCTTGTGGCACAATATAAAAATGTTATTAATGCTTCAGGAACGGTTATCGGTTATTTAAGCGCAAGCGGCAAAGTTGTTTCGGGATTGCTTTCAAAGATAGGTTGCACGGACTTGAACGGTGATGTTTATGCCAACAACGGTTCATATATCGGGCGTTTGAGCAGAGGTTATTATGCTTTCGATTTGAATGGTAAATTGCTCGGTTTGCTGGATAGCCAAGGAAAGCTTAATTTGCCGAAATATCCGGGAGCCAGAATCTTGTTGCATCGGTATATTGCCGATAAACAAAACAAAATTATCGGTGTCGTTTTGCCGGAAAGAAATGTGTTGATTAATTCTGACGGGGCAACAATAGGACATTTGTTCGCAGACGGAATTGTTTATAGAGATAACGGTGCGGTATATGAAAGAATGCATGGCGACGGATTGAGTTTCTATGAAGGCAATGTCGCACGCTTTTTGCCGCAAGGAGCGGTTGTTGATGATAAGGGCGAAACGAAAGGTTTTGTTGACTTTGACGGCAGAGTTGTTACACGTTTCGGTGAAGATTTGGGACGGATTGATACATTGGGCCGTTTCTTCGATTTGACCGGCAAATATGCAGGCAGTGTGGTTAAGCAAGGTCCGGCAATCGGCTATAACGGAGCATATTTGGGATATGTCAATGCGCAGGGCGTTGTCATTAATCAAAAGGGAAATATTATCGGCAGAGCAACAAGCGATAAGCTCGTGAAAGATATGAAAGGCAAGGTCGTCGGCGAAGTTATTGAAGAAAATGCGATGGTCGATTTGTTCGGATCATACAGAGCTTATTTGAATGAAAAAGGCGAAGTTATGGATATGTTTAATCAGCGTATTTCTTCTGTTTTGCCGGGCGGTATGAGCAATAAAAATCTGAGCGTTTTAGTCAAAGGCGCGGTTGTTAATTTTAACGGAGAGTTGATTGGTTCGGTTTTGCCTGACGGAACTGTTATCGGTAAGAAAAATAAGAAAATCGGCAATGTTTATCAAGACGGTAAAGTTTTGAGCGATGACGGGCGGTTAATCGGCGAAGTTGTCAGCGGAGATATCGTTATTGATAATTATGACAGAGTTTTGGGCTTTGTCGCTTTTGACGGAACGGTTCGCGGCGCTGATAATATGCAGGTCGGTAGAGTTTTATCCGGCGGTTTTGTCGTTGATAACCAAAACAATATTGTCGGAAATGTGTTTAAAATCGGAACGGCCGTTCTTTCGGGCGAAGGAAAATATTTGGGCTATTTGGGATATGACGGAAAAGTTCGCAATTCAAAAGGCGAAAATGTCGGCTTTTTGAAGAGTAACGGTTCGTTCATCGATAATGATAAGAAAGTTGCGGGATATGCTTTGCAAGAAGTTGCGCAGAACAGGAGAAATTAAAGTGTTTAGAAAAATATGGCGATGTTTTAAAATCTGTTTCGGGCTTTTATTTTTGAATGTGGCTTTGGCGTCAGCACAGGATATTACGGCTGTCGATTTTACGGGACAGGTTATCGGCAAGGTTATTCCGGACGGAACGGCAATCAACTTAAATAATGAAATTATGGGGCAATTAACGGCCGACAGCTTGATTATTAATTCCAAAGGGCAGATTTTGGGCGGCGTTGTGCCGAAAGGTTTTGCCGTTTCAAATGACCAGAAATATTTGGGAAAAGTGATGGACGACGGAACGGTGCGTCTGCCTTCGGGTAAAATTGCAGGCAGAGTTTTGCCGAACGGTTTGGTTGTTGATGATTTTTATGATGTTGTCGGCAGCGTTTTATCATCGGGTATTGTTTATAACGATATGGGACAGGCTGTCGGAAGGCTCGCCGGCAACGGTGCTTATATCAATTTTGACGGGCAAAATATCGGTTTTGTTTCGCCGTCAGGTTATGCTTATCGTCAAACGGAAGGCGGATATGTTTTAGAAGGAAAATTGATTTCTTCAAAAATGGTTATTGCACTTGACGGTTCGTTTATCGGCAGCGTTGCACCCGGCGGTCAGGTTACGGATTTTGATGGGGCCTTTATCGGTAAAGTTCATGCTAACGGATATGTTTATGATGATGCGGCAAATATTATCGGACGGACAGTTAAGACCGCTTATGCCTTCAGCCATGGGGGCAGCTATCTGGGGCTTGTGAGCTATGACGGTGATGTTGTTTTAAACGGTAAATCCGTCGGACGTTTAAGAGCTGACGGAAAGATAGTCGATTTTAAGGGTGCGGTTATCGGATTTAAGGTTGATTTTAACGCCGTAGCTGTTTCAACGGAAGGAAAATATTTGGGATATGTTGCGCCTAAAGGTGAGATTTTGAAAAACAAGGGCGAAGTTGTCGGTTTTGTCGGTCCGAAAGGAACGGTTAAAAACAAGGCCGGCGCTGTTATCGGTGAGCTTGCGGCCAAAGGTCCGATTTTTGATTATTTGGGACGTGTTAAAGCGGAAGCAATGCCGAATGGTCAGGTTGTTTCGTTTGAAGGATCTGTTTTAGGGTTTATGAAATCAAATACGGCATTTGATAATGCCGGATTTATGATGGGCGCCGTTATGGAACCCGCTTTGATTTTGGATGCTAATCAAACCGTTTTGGGAATGACCGGTGTCGGCAGCGAATTTGTTTTAGGTTCGCAAAAATATAAAGTTTCGCCGTTGGGCTATGTCTTTTCGACAGATGATGTTTTGGTCGGGCAAACGGTTAAATTCAGTCCGGCTTATGAAGAAAACGGATCGCTGTTGGGCTATGTTGATGTGAACGGAAAAGTTAATGCGCCGGACGGAAATACGCTTAAAATTAAAAGCGGCGGGCTGATTTTAGACGCTCAGAACAAAATTAAAGCACGTCAGATAGAACCGGAATATGCCTTTTTGTATGATGGAAAAACAGCGTTTGTTTCGGATACAAACATTGTTTATGACGAGCAAGGTCAAGCGACGGCAAAGATTTTGCCGGAATACAAATTGGTTTCGGAAAAGGCTGATGCGCTTATGCCTGTTTTAGGCGAAGCCGGTCGCGGATCGGGAGTTGTTTCAAATGTCAGAGGCGAGTTGTTGGGATATGTCAACAACCGAGGCGACGTTATTTTTGAGGGTAAAGAAATCGGCAGAGTGATTAATGCAGATATGGTGTTGAATAAAAAAGATGTTTATTTGGGCAAAAAGTTGCCGTTTGCCGCCATTGTTAATTCAAATTGTGAAAATCTCGGTGTGATAGGAGTCAGAGGCGACGCAAGGTCGGGCAGAGATAATGTTTTGGGTAAGGTTTTATCGAACGGTCAGGTCGTTTCGGAAGTCGGTCAGTATTTGGGGCATTCGGCTGTTGTTGCGCCGGTATATGATTTCAGCGGTAATTTAATCGGTGTGTCGAATGAAACGGGTAAAGTTATTGATGACCAAAGGCAGGTTGTCGGATGTTTGTCTTGGGACGGACGTATGTATGAAGAAGGTGTGGCTTTGAAAGCCGCCGCTGTTGATGATGCTTCGGTTATGAGTTTTGAAAACACATTGATCGGGCGGATTAATCTCAAAAACGAATTTGTAAACAATAACGGCGAGATTGCCGGTTATGCAACGCCGGATGGCACGGTCGTTAATGAAAATAATCGCAAGTTCGGGTTGATATTCAAATATCAGGTTGCCTTTGACAAGAATAATAATTTTATCGGTTATGTTTCGCCCGAAGGAAAAGTTTTTGATGATCAAAATAAAGTTTTCGGATATGTCATGTATGACGGTTTGGTCGTTTCAAAAAATAAGGCTGTCGGGTATGCGCTTTATGATTTATATGTTTATGATGAAAA
This sequence comes from Alphaproteobacteria bacterium UBA1254, assembly GCA_002308495.1. Lineage (GTDB taxonomy): Bacteria > Pseudomonadota > Alphaproteobacteria > RF32 > CAG-239 > UBA1254. The sequence goes on along the minus strand of DBVW01000021.1, from coordinate 8,305 downwards.
CGGACATGTTATCGGTTATTTAATGAAAAACGGAACGGTTATGAGCTTTGCAGGTGTTAATTTGGGCAAGGCCGACAGAGGTTTCCTGCTTTCGAAAGACGGTGTTTTAATCGGTCGCGGTAACAGAGATTATTTTGTTCGGGATAAAAAGAATGCCGTTATCGGTGAATTGAAGCTTTCAGGTCAAGTCGTTGATGTGTCAGGTAATGAAATCGGCACTGTTTCGGGCAATGGTGATGTGCGCGACCAAACAGGAAAACTTTTGGGCGTTGCTAAACCCTTGCAATATTATGCATCGCAACGCAGACCGGGCAGTGCGGGAATGCTTGAAACCGAAAAACCGAGTGATGTTCAAATCGGGGTTATTGATGTTCCGGAATATGAGGGAAGCGAGGAGCCTTTGCCTTCATACAGCCAGAAAGTTATCGGGGTTGTTGTTTCGCCGGATGGAAAATATTTAGGTGCTGTTCTTGATACAGGTAAAATTGTTTCGGGTGATATTGAAATCGGATATGTTAAAGACGGATTGGCTTATGACGATAATGATAATTTAATCGGTACGGTTGATGAAAAAGAAACAGAGGAAGAACCCTCTCCGTCGGAAGGACCTCAACCGGCTACGGCACAGATGCCTTCGACAATGTTTTTGCCGCCGGATGCATACGGAACAAAAGATGTGCCTTCAGATTTGGGCCCGGGCGGCGGTTTCGGTCCGGGTGAAAGATATGACCCTGTTCGTGCAAGAATGCTTGCGGAAGCACAAGCCGTCAGACAGGGTGAAATCAGAGTAGGTAAGCTGACTTCGAATGTGAACCCTTCATCAGTTACGGGTTGGCAGTCAAACTGGGATAATGCAAATTTCACAATGTCTTCTTGGCGTGTTGATATGAGCGAGATGATTTTGGCTGATAAGCCGATACCGGCTGTTTTGGCGAGAACGATTATGGACAGCGGTCTTGCGGGCAATGTGCCGATTACGGCTATTGTCGAGCGAAACGTTTATGCGGAAGACGGTCGAAATATTGTGATTCCGGCAGGAAGCCGCGTTATGGGACAGTCTTCGGGCGGTTCGACGGGTGGTTCGACAGGAAGTGCCGTTCGTATGGATATTACATGGACAAGACTTATCAGACCGGACGGTTCAGCATTTGAATTTGCGCAAGCGCAAACAGGTGATGCTCAAGGCAGAGGCGGTGCGCTCGGTTATTTGGATCAGCAGTTGTTGAAGAAATATACACTTCCGATGGCAACATCGTTAATGACAGATGCGCTCGCTTTTGTGATGGCAAGAGGACAAACAACAACATCATCCGACGGCACAACGACACAAGATGCGCGTGCTCAGGCTGCAGAAGATGCACGTCAGCACTTTTTGGATAATATGAATGAAATTTTCAGAGATATTATGAACGATAAAACAAATATTCAGGCTGTGACATATGTGCCGGCCGGAACGCGTTTAATTATTTATCCGAAAGTTGATTTGTGGCTCAGAACAGCCGAGAGAGAAAAAGAACAGGGTGATAAAATTAACTCACTTGCAAAGCCTGAAAGTTTGATTGATGACGGACGTCCGCTCGGTAGTTTGCATGAGGGAGGAACGGAGAGTAATGCCTCGGCTACGGGTGGCGGATCATCTTCAAGAGTTGTGTATGGCGGAGATGATGGTTCGGTTCAACCAACAAGCGCGCCTTTAATTGATGACGGGGCTTATGAACCTAAGAGAAGAAGAGCGGTTGCACCGGGTGTTACACCGCCGCCGCCGTCAACAAACGCAACATCATCGGGCACGAGATCTTCATCGGACAATTCGTCCGGAGCGCTCTTTTAGAAAGGAAAAAGTATGAGCTCTTTTACGGTTTTGGAATCTGTTTTACGTCCGCTCTCATATTGGTATAACCAAGAAAATATTGAGGAAGTGGCCATTAACCGTGCCGGTCAGGTTTGGCTGAGATTGCGCGGCAAAAGGGCTTTTCCGTGGGTTATGTATGAAGATGAAAAACTTTCAAAAGAGTATTTGGTCGATTTGCTCTATATTGTTGCAAACACCTATGAGCTGCCGTTTGACCCGATTGCGGGTTCGCCGCTTGTGTTTACGGATATTCCGGGCGGACACCGTTTTTCAGCCGTTGCAGGCAAAAATGTGATGTATGATGAAAATGATTTGACGGGCGGTGTTGCTTTAACAATCCGTGTCCACAGCGAAGAAGTAGCATTCGGTTTGGCTGATTACGGTTTGCAACAAGGGCAGGCCCTTCATAAAATTAATCCCTTAAAAGATATTAAAGATCCGGAAGACCCGTATGAGCGCTTGTTATTGTCTATTAAACGCGGGGATCACATTTTGGTCAGCGGTGCAACGGCAACAGGTAAAACAACGTTTTTGAACAACTTACTTAAAATTTTGGATATTCATAAGCGCATTATTACGATTGAAGATACGCGCGAATTGATGGTTCCGCATCCCAATCGTGTGCACCTTGTTTTGTCTCGTACGGAGCAAACCAACCAGATGGACTATGCCAAAATCATCGACCTTGTTGTGCGTTTTACGCCTGATGCGATTATCGGCGGTGAAATTTCAACGTCAAATGCCGGCGCTATTTGGGAACTGATGGGTTCCGGTCACGATAACTGTTTGGCGACCATTCACGCGGAAAGTTCCGAAGCAGCTTATCAAGCCTTTACCGATCGTATTTTGCATACATATCCTTCAATCGACCGTGCCAAAACGATTGAGGAAATGCGCCACAAATTGCGCGTTGTGCAGATAAATAGAGACGGGAACTTGCGTGCCATCACCGAAGTGACGTAAAAAGCTCGTATAGTCGGTGTCTAATACAGAAGCACTTTTTGTTTTTTTAAGAGATAAACTTGCGCCAAGCGGCGAGGGCTTTTTGTTTGAAGCTTTCGACACGTTCTTTGCCGTACATTTCTTCAAGTTTTGCAAAATATTTTTGATAGTCTTCCTGATAAGTGTCTTCGCCGGGGATTTCATCAACCTTCACAACTTCGACCTCATAGGCCTGGTTAACCTTGTTTTTGCTGCATTCCATAACAGTAACGGTTTTTGAATTTAAGATTTTGGGGCGAATAATCGGCGCAATCGATTTTAGAAGATAAAAATCTTTGTTGTTGCGACCTAAGACAGCCTGATTTCGACCGTCGTAAAACAAAGCGCCTCTGAAAACAAAATCGGCTTCAAGCTCAACTTTGACGATAACGCCTTGTGTATCAAACAAAAAATCGGAAGAAAGTTTTTTTAAAGCGGGTGTGTTTTCCATTTGTTATCTGCCGCCCATGCTGTTTGAAATGTTTTTACCCAAAGCGTCCATGTGTTCGCCCGTAACGGCAAAAGCCAAACCGTTCATGGAAGCAGAAGCTATTTTATCCAAACGCATTTGCGAGGCGGCTTTGCCGACCTGTTTGACGGAGTTTTGAATAAAAGAAAATATTTTTGAAAAGAACAACATCTTTTTAGCTCCTTTGATGGTTATATGATAGCATGTTTTTTCATGAGAGGCAAGGAAATAAAAAAACCGCCAAGCGAATCGGCGGTTTTGAAAAATAGATTGAATACAAATTTTAAGCTTTTTTAATACCGAAAGCAGCAAATTTGCTGTTGAATTTAGAAACCTGACCGCCGGAATCTACCATACGGTGAATACCCGTCCAAGCCGGATGAGACTTCGGGTCAATTTCCAAATTCATCTTATCACCTTTTTTGCCCCATGTGGTGCGAACTTTGCACTCTGTGCCGTCGGTCATCACATAAGTGATTTCGTGATAATCAGGATGAATGCCTTTTTTCATTGTGTTTCTCCAAATTAAAACTCTTCTTTAAACAAAATTTATGCTCTTATAACCTAATCATTTTGGATTTTCAAGTATTTTTTTAAGAATTATTTAAAAATTTCAAAAATCTTTTGATTTAAGTTGAAATTTGAGGCAATTAAATTGCCGGTTTTCATAATGTTCGGCATATCTTCAACGCGAATGTCTTTTTGAGAAGTCGAGCGAATTGAACCGCCTGCCTCTTTGACCATTAAAATGCCCGCAGCAATTGAGCAAAAATGATTTTCAAGGCTGATTGAAGCATCAAATTTGCCGCCCGACAGATAAGCTAAGTCAAGCGCAACTGAACCGCTGATGCGTAAATTTCCCGTTTTTTGCAAGACAGCAGAATGGATTTTGCTCAAATCCGTTGCTTTTTTTGTAAAAGTTGATGTCGAAACAATTAACGCCGAATCGAGATCTTTTGCGGAAGAAACACGAAGCCTTTCATGGTTTCGATAGCCTTCTTTATATGCCCCTTTGCCTTTGGCGGCAAAAAACGTTTCATCACGCGCCGGATTGTAAACAACAGCAGCGATGATTTCATCGTTTTCAATTAAAGCCACCGAAACGGCAAAATCGGGATTGCCGTGGGCAAAGTTAATCAGCCCTTCAATCGGCGAAACGGCAAAATAAGATTTGCCCGCGATTTTGGTCGAAGGGGTGAAAACCGGAATATCCGGTCTGATTTTTGAAAGCTCGACTTTGAGATTTTGCTCTAAACGCGAGTATGAGTTTAAAACAAAGTTTTTGATGCTTTTGACAGAGTTTTGAAGCTGTTCAAGTTCGGCAAAATCACGGTCAAGCGAAGATGCCGATTTTTTTGTTGCTTCAACAATGCTCGTCAATAACGGGGAAATGTATGGCATTATTTTGCTCTTTCAACATAGTTGACTTCGGTTGTGCCGACAACGATTTTTTCACCGACACCGATAAACGGCGGAACCATAATACGAACACCGTTATCTAAAATAGCCGGTTTGTAAGAAGATGCTGCCGTTTGACCTTTGATAACCGGTTCGGTTTCAACAACAGTGCAGGTAACCTGAAGCGGCAATTCAACAGAAATCGGACGTCCGTTGATGTGAGAGATGCGAACAACCATGCCATCCGTTAAGAACGGACGAGAATCTCCCAAAATGTCAGCAGGCATCGTAAATTGTTCAAACGTTTCATTTTCCATGAAGGTTAAGCCGTTGCCGTCTTCAAACAAAAATTGGCAATCTTTGTCTTCAACCATCATTTTTTCAATGGTGTCTTCCGTGCGGAAGCGTTCGTTCGTTTTTGTACCTTCTTCAACAGATTTCATTTCGACCTGCATGAAAGCACCGCCTTTTCCGGGTTTGATGTGTTGTGCTTTGGTGATTGTCCACGGTTTTCCCTTATATTCAATAACCCAACCAATTCTGATGGCACCTGCGAGTTGTTTCATTTTTTTTATTCTCCTATTTACAATTTTAAAAGTGATTGTTTTGTAAACGCAACATACAACAGTTTTTTAATTTTGCAAGCGTTTTTTGAAAAAACATGTATAACGCCTCAGCTAAAGCGAAAATTTTATGTACGCTCCGGGATTTTTTTTAAGGACAGTTATAGTTGCATTTTGAAAAATAATTGAGTATGTTAAAAAAAACAAAAGAAAGGGTGCAATATGACTGTCGATATCAGATTGTGTGATTCGGGCGATTTTGAGAAGGCTTTTGATATTATTAAACGTCAAAAGGTCGGAATCGAATTTCAAACTTTTTACGATCCGTTGTTGAAAAATGTTAAAAAAAATATTGCTTATCAAAAAGAACAGACGGCAGGTATTAAGCATCGGTCGCTTCATGCACCGTTTTGGGATTTGAATTTGGGTTCGGCATTGCCCAGTTTAAGAAAAGAAACGATGAAATGGTTTAATTATGCTTACAAAATTGCCAAAGAATTGGATTGCGACAGCATTGTTGTTCATGACGGATATGTGCCTTACAGCTCGCCTGTTTCGAATTGGGTAAAAAGATCTACGACTTTTTGGGAAGAATTTTTTGCCGACAAAGATGATTCTATTACAATGATGATTGAAAATATGCTCGAATTAGACAGCAGCGTTATGATGCAGGAAATTGATGCCGTTCATGATAAACGTTTGAAGGTTTGTTTGGATGTGGGACATGCGCACGGTAATTCGGATATGAGTGTTTATGATTGGGTTAAAACGTTAAACAAACGTATCGGCTATATGCATCTGCACAACAATCACGGAAAGATAAGCAAAATACACAATGATGAACATAACGGTTTTGATAACGGCACGATTGATTTCAAAAAGCTTTTAAAACTGACAAAGGAATATTGTCCGAAAGCCGTATTGGCCGTAGAGTGCGGTTTAAACGAGGCAGAAAAAGCCATTGAGTTTTTAAAGCAGAATACCAAGTAAGGTAAAAAAATTCAGTGCGCGTTATCTAAAACAACAAAATCTGTTTCAAACGAAGAATAGTCGATTTCTTCCATCGGGAGCAAAGCCGATTGGATTAAAAACATTTCGTTATACCACGAAGTCAGTTCTTTGACCTTTTCGATGCCGTCCCGCCATGCCCTGAAAACAAGGAAATCCGGTTCGCATTCGGAGGCAAGCATTGCTTCATGACGGCGGTTTCGGCAGATAATGCCGACGATTTTGTTTTTCAGGTCTTTTGTTTGTTTTTTATAGTCGGCGGCGATGTGTTCCGATTTTGAAAGGTCAAGGACGATGCCGTCAAGATTGTAAGCTAAAACATCGCTTATCGATAAGCCTAAGACAAGTTTGTTTAACTGTTTTGCTTTAAGGGTAAACTCATTTTTAAAATGAGATGATAAATCTTCGGATAATATAAAACATTCAAAGCGCGAATCGGTTATCGGCGCGAAGTCTTCTTTTGTGATGTGTAATATAATCTTTTGCATAATGTTTGATTGTTTCTTGTCAATTGCTAAAAAATGATTATGATAAACAGTAATTCATTTTTTTGTAAAAAGAAAGAAAATTTTATGAATGAGCAAAAATTAGAGCGCACGAATGCGGCAATAGATGAAATGAAAAAAAGCTTAAGTGCGTTGATGGGAACATTAGATGCAAAGCGAGCCGATATTTCTCGGCAGAAAGAAAATTATCAAAATAATGTTGCAAAAAAGAATGCTGAGATTGAGAAGTTAAAGCAAGCGCTTTCAATGGCCGCTCAAAAAATCGAATCAAGCGCCCTTAAAATAGATGAGGTAATTAAAGAAAATGGCTCAGGTAACAATTGAAATTAACGGTCGTGAATACGGTGTTGCCTGCGGGGCGGGCGAGGAAGCCCATATTATTGAGCTTTCACGTGTTTTGGACGAGAAGGCAAAACTTTTAACGCAAAACGGAACTCAAATTAACGAAAGCCAGCTTTTAGCGATGATCGGGCTTTTGGTTGCCGACGAGTTGCAAGATGTTAAAAAAGGTGTGGCGACTCCGGAGGTTAGAGTAGAGACGGTTGAAAAGATTGTTGAAGTGCCCGTCGAGAAAGTGGTTGAAAAGATCGTTGAGGTGCCGGTCGAGAAAATTGTTGAGAAAAAAGTCGAAGTTCCGGTCGAAAAAATTGTTGAGAAAAAAGTCGAGGTGCCGGTCGAAAAAATTGTTGAGAAAAAAGTCGAGGTGCCGGTCGAAAAAATTGTCGAAGTCCCCGTTGAAAAAATCGTTGAAAAAACGGTTGAAGTTCCGGTCGAAAAAGTGGTTGAAAAAATTGTTGAAGTGCCTGTCGAAAAAGTGGTTGAAAAAATTGTTGAAGTGCCTGTTAAAGAGCCTTCGGATTCGGCCGATTTGGCGGCCGCAGATGAGCAAATTTCAAAGGCCATTAAAGAGTTCACAGCTCAAATAAATTTGCTTGCATCAGATATTCAAAAATGGTAATATAGAATTATCAGGACAGGGCTGTCTGATGCGATTGACCGCATAGTCTATCCGAGCCAACAGATGATATGATTAGGGAGCTGTCCCTGTATAGATCGTGGTCTATATATAACGGCGCCCACCTTGACGAAAGCGGTTCGATATGAATGTTGTTTTTGTTGAACGGTCAGACGGCTCTGTCTTTTTAAAGTTCGTATAGTTGGTGTCTAATACATAAAAACTTTTTCAAGCTAAGTTGTATACCAATACGTATACTCCTATGGTTTGAAGAGGTTTTTTGTTGCTTGCGCATACTATCCGAGCTTTTTTTGTGCTTTTATCATTTTTTTGCTTGAAAAATAAAAGTTTAATGATAAATTGTGCGTGAAAAAAAGTTTAACCCGTGCGGGGGTGTCCGCACAAACTTCGGTCAATCCGAAGGTAACGTTTAAAAATAAAAAGGAATTTAAATATGGTTGTTCGCGTAGGTATTAACGGCTTCGGACGTATCGGACGTTTGGTGTTCCGTGCCGCACAAGCTCGCAAAGATATTGAAGTTGTGGCTATTAATGATTTGATTGATGTTGATTA
>DBVW01000007.1 GCA_002308495.1 Alphaproteobacteria bacterium UBA1254 | reverse complement strand
TAGCTTTCATACCTTCCGTTTGATTTAATCTGAACGGATTGCAAAGCAATATGAACGGCATTATTTGATTCATTTTGAATTTTATAATGTTTCAAAGAAGCGTTTTTAGAGATAAATATTTCATTGACGATATTTGAAAAAGACAAGTCGTTTTGACCTTCATAAATTTCAATGATTTCGGCTTGAACACCTTTTTCGGCAATGATAACATTGCGGACATTTTTAAAACCGTTTGATTTGTTGTGATAGATGAGGGCAATCGGTTTATCTGAAGTTTTCGAAAAACGTAAAAATAGGCCTTGTTCCAAATAAGTCGTGTTTAAGGCAGCCAAAGGAAATTTTTCAAGTTCAAAACGATTAAGATATTTTGTCGTTTCATGGTCTGAAACGGCATCAAGTATTGATGAGACTTCAATTCCGTCAATAAAATGAAAATGTTCATGAAGATGACCGTCACAGAAATGAAATTCATAAGCATCAAAGGGAAGGTATTGATCTTGGCAATGACAATGTTTTTCATCGCATTGATGAAAAGGCGCTGAAAACATTTCTTCNNGTTAAAGCACCTGCAATATCAGTATATTTAAAAGCTTCCGTTTTTTTTGCGGGCAAACTTTTAAATGCCGACTTTCCCTTTTGTCTTAAGCTGACAAGAGAAGGAATATCGCCGCCGCAAAGATTTATGTTTTCCAGCTTTTCTAACATTGCGCCTCTTTGATAAAANNAAATCGGTGTAACCTTTGGCTTCAAGATCCAGAGCCAATTTTTTATCTCCGGTTTTAATGATATGCCCATCTGCAAAGACATGAACAAAATCAGGTTCAATATAGTCGAGCAAATCTTGGTGATGGGTAATAATTAAAAGAGCTCTTTTGCCGTCTCGCAAATCATTTATTCCTTTTGAAACAAGCTTGAGGGCATCAATATCAAGACCGGAATCAGCTTCGTCCAAAATGGCCAAAGATGGTTTAAGCAAGGCCATTTGCAATGTTTCCATGCGCTTTTTCTCACCGCCTGAAAAACCGACATTAACCGCACGTTTGAGCATTTCCTGGTTGATATTTAATTTTGAAGCTTCCTCACGAACAAGTTTCATAAAGTTCATGGTATCAAGCTCATCAAGCCCCATATATTTGCGTTTTGCATTCAAAGCATGTTTCAAAAACGTAAGTGTCGAAACACCGCTGATTTCAACCGGATATTGCATAATTAAAAAGAGGCCTTCGTTGGCACGTTCATCTGCTTTAAGGGCAAATAAATCTTTACCGTTAAATTCGGCGGTTCCGGAAATAACTTCATAACCGGGTTTGCCGGTTAAAACATGTGAAAGGGTTGATTTTCCGGCACCGTTCGGACCCATAATGGCATGAACCTCACCCTCGTTAATCGTGAGATTAAAATTCTTGATAATGTCTTTCTCGCCGGCTTTGGCGCAAAGATTTTTGATTTCAAGTATCGGTTTATTTGCCATGTGCTTTTTCCCATTCGTCTAAACGTTTTTCAATTTTTTTTAATTTGTCTTTTTTATAAGACTCCACCTGATCTTTGATGTTATAACAACATTTGAGTTGTTCAAGCATAATTTCAACATCAGCCGTCTCTTCAACGATGGCACTGATATTATTTTGTTTTCGATTAACATTTTTCAAAATTTCCTTAATCAGTTCGCTCATTTCTTCAACGGTTTGAAGAATTTGATGTTCATTCGACCAAACATTTAAGGTGCGGTGATAAATATCTCCTTTTTTCATCCGACACTTCCTTCTAAACTGATGTTAATAAGCTTGGCGGCTTCAATAGCAAATTCCATCGGCAATTTTTGCATAACCTCTTTACAAAAGCCGTTCACAATTAAGCCGATGGCCTGTTCTTCTGTAAGACCTCTCTGCAAACAATAAAAAAGCTGTTCTTCACTGATTTTTGAGGTCGTTGCTTCATGCTCCAAAACGGCTGTTCTGTTTTCATTTTCAACATAAGGCACCGTGTGCGAACCGCAAGTTTGACCAATCAACAAGCTGTCGCATTGAGAATAATTGCGGGCATTTTGCGCATTTTTTGAAACCTTGACAAGACCGCGGTATGTTTGGTTGGAGTGTCCTGCGGAAATACCTTTTGATATGATGCGTGAAGTTGTATTTTTGCCGAGATGAATCATTTTCGTGCCGGTATCGGCTTGTTGAAAGTTGTTTGTGATGGCAACCGAATAAAATTCTCCTGAAGAACGATCACCTTGCAAAACACAAGACGGATATTTCCAAGTAACAGCAGAGCCGGTTTCAACCTGTGTCCATGAAACTTTTGAATTTTCGCCTCGGCAAGCTGCACGTTTGGTTACAAAATTATAGACACCGCCTTTGCCGAATTTGTCGCCGGGATACCAGTTTTGAACGGTCGAATATTTCACCTCGGCATCTTTTAAGATAACAATTTCAACAATGGCGGCATGAAGCTGATTTTCATCGCGCTGAGGAGCCGTGCAACCTTCCAAATATGAAACATAGCTTTCTTCATCGGCAATAATGAGTGTTCGCTCAAATTGACCGGTGTTTTGGGCATTAATTCTAAAATATGTTGAAAGCTCCATCGGGCAACGAACCCCTTTCGGGATATAGACAAACGAACCGTCCGTAAACACGGCGGAATTAAGGCAGGCAAAGAAATTGTCCGTGTAAGGCACAACAGAGCCCAAATATTTTTGAACCAAATCAGGATGCTTTTGCACGGCCTCCGAAATAGAGCAGAAGATAATGCCTCGCTCGGCAAGTTTCGCACGATAGGTCGTTGCAACGGAAACGCTGTCAAAAACGGCATCAACGGCGACAACGCCGGATAAAACCTCTTGCTCTTTTAAGGGAATACCGAGTTTGTCATAAGTTTTTAAAAGCTCGGGATCAACATCATCTAAGCTTTTAGGCTTAACTTTCTGTTTCGGGGCAGCATAATAAAAAAGATCTTGATAATTGATTTTATCATAAGTCAGTTTTGCCCATGTCGGCTCGGTCATATTAAGCCAATGGCGATAAGCCTTAAGGCGTCTGTCCAAAAGCCAATCGGGCTCGTTTTTCTTTTTTGAAATGAGCCGGATAATATCCTCATTTAAGCCTTTGGGCGCACTCTCTGTTTCAATATCGGTTGTAAAGCCGTATTTATACTTATCGCCGCTTAAATCTTCTATTTCGGGTTTTTGAACCATTTTTTTACCTTTTTAATGTAAAGTTTACCATAAGCAATTTAAATGAGAAAATCAAGAGAGATTTCATGTCATATAGCAAAAGAAAGGAACAAGAATGGCAGACGGGTTAACAGAGGAATATATCGAAGAACAAATTCAAAAGAGCCGATATCCCAAAGAAGTTCGGCGCGCTATCAGACGTTTTTATGAAGAATTAAACGAGCCTGCCGCTTTTGTTATGACGATTGGGAGACCGCAGGAAGAAAAACAGGACATCTTTACGGATAAACTTTTAGTTAAATTAAAAGAAAAAGGTATAGACGCTGTTAAAGAAACAGACATGCAAGCATCAGATCCGAGAGTGTTTGTAGTAACAAAGGAATCGGTTCATGCGCCGTTTTTATCACCAAAACAAGCGCTCGAAGCAAATATTGCCGTGATTGATGCCGTACAGGAATTAGGTGGTTATACCGGTTATTGTAATCCGCATATAAGAGAATCTTTTGTAGAGGCAAAACATACTGACGAACATGAAGATTTTTCGGATTTATCTCAATTACACCCCGAAAAAGCCCGAGAAGCTTTGAAAAACTTTTATCATGAATTTAGTTCAGAATCAAAAGATTCTCTTAAAAATTTGCAAGAACTGTTGAAAGCTGTCGGTGCTGAAACAAAAGAACAACTCGCTCAAGATTTTAAAAAACAAACAGCCGATTTTGGTGGTCCGAATGCGTGCAATTTTGAACAACTCACATCAATCTCTGCAAATATTATGAAATCGCATGAAACAGAAATACTGGCAGATTCCAGAACTTTTCGACTTTATCAAAAACACATGCAACATGAAGCTTGGGAAAAAGGTATTTCTCCGGATATTATCGGCAAAGACAATGTTGAGGCTGTAGCACAAGGAAAACCGCCTATTCATGTTTTTCATGGTGGAAAGCAAGGAACGAAAGCCTACGCTACACTTGCTGCACATGACGCGGCAGATTTTATCTTTGGTGCAGTTGGAGTTAGTATGAGCGATTTTGGTTCGAATGGAGGAGCAATGAATTATGCCTTTGGAAACAGTTCGCACGGCAAAAGAGAATACACGGCAGAAAATTCTTATAAATATGGTTTTGTTTATCAATATGAAAGTCGACAAGACAAGCAAGAATTGTTGTTAATAGAAAGTGGTAATAAAACTTTTGATGGCGGCAATTTTGACGCATCTAAATGCCGTGGACATGGTGATGAAACAGTTATTTTACCGCATCAAAATAAACTTGAAAAGATATATCTTGCTGTTGAAGAGGTTAATCCGCAAACTGGGTTTTTGGAGCGCCGTCTTTTTGAATTGGAATCAGATGATAATGGGCAAATTAAAGATAAAAAATGGCGCGATTTTGCTGAACTTCATGATCCGATTAATGACAATTTGAAAGGATATATGGTTGACAGGCGTAACAATATGATTAAGCAATATGATGAGCTTGGCAGAGAGGCTGTTATGTCTCGGAAATTAAGTATTAGAACCGTTGAGGCAGAAACAAAGCCTACTTTACTTTCAAATGAAGATCATTTGGCGACATTGAGCGGCAGGCCGTTGCCGTCTTCTAAACCCATCACAGAAGAAAAAAATTCTGCCATAGGGAAGAAACGAGAAGAAGCAGGCATAAAAAGTTTCTTTAAAAAAGTTATGGATTTGATACCGGAAAAAATTAAAAAGAAATTTACAAAACCAAAAATTATGAGTGCCGAGGAAAAAGCAAAAAACAGAAAAGCCTACAAAGTCATTCAAACTTTACGAGGCATATTTAAGCCGAAAAAAACGAAAAAGATTTCAGGGCAGGTAAGGGTTTTAACAAATGAAGAAACAGCAACAATACAATCACCGCAACAAAGAGACGGGCGGTAAAATCGTTTGCTTTTAATAAAAATTTAGCGATTTTTGTTTTATAATCTTAAATTAAGAGTGAAAAGATGTTCAAAAAAAGCTTTTTGACATTTATGTTTTGTTTGTTTTTATCAGGCTGCGCATCGGGCAACAACGGTATGCAGCTTGTGAGTTCGTTTTATCACAAATTATTCGGAACGCCTGAAACGGTCGAAGTCAAAAAAGGCGATACGCTTTACAGTATTGCCAAGCGCTATGATATGTCAATCTCTGAGCTGATCGAATTAAACGGTATTGATAGCCCGAATCAACTTTATGTCGGTCAGGTTTTAAGGACAAATTCAAATAAATATTATACGGTTAAAAGAGGCGATACTTTAGCCTCAATCGCCCGAAAATACGGCACAACATATCAAGCTCTTGCTCAAAAGAACAATATCAGACCGCCTTATGCATTAAATGTGGGGCAAAAAATTGCCGTAACAGGCACGGCTCAACAGTCGCAAAACGTTGCAAAAACGACGACTTCTCCGACACCGAAAACAACGGCAGCATCTTCGTCAAAGAGCACAACAAAGACGACTTCAACAGCGTCAAGCGTGGCGGTTTCAACAAAGCGTGCGGCAAAATTTGTATGGCCTGTGACAGGCAAAATTATTTCTTCTTTCGGAACGGTCGGGAAGGGTTTGAAAAACGACGGCATCAATATTTCGGCACCTCTCGGAACATCGGTTAAAGCCGGCGACAAAGGAACGGTAGCTTATGCCGGAAACGGTTTGAAAGGTTTCGGAAATTTGATTTTGATTAAGCATTCGGACGGGTATATCACGGCGTATGCCCATACGGATAAAATTTTGGTTAAAAAAGGGCAGAGTGTGGCAAGAGGCGAAAAAATCGCCACTGTCGGCAAAACGGGCGGTGTGAGTGCGCCTCAGCTCCATTTTGAAGTCCGCGCCGGTAAAAAAGCGGTCAATCCGCGCAACTATTTGCCTTAAAAATATGAAAAACGCATAAAAGTTGTTTAATACTTTCATTTTATATGTTGTCTCTTAAAGTTTTTGTTGTATATTGCTTAAAGTTTAATTTTTAGGAGAAACGAATGTTTATCAGCAATGCATTTGCTCAAACAGCCGCATCGGCGGGAGCAGGCTCCTCTCTTGCGGCAAATGTGATACAGATTCTTTTAATTTTTCTTGTATTCTATCTTCTTCTGATTCGTCCTCAGCAAAAAAAGATGAAACAGCATGAAGAAGAATTAAAAGCCATTAAGGTCGGCGATGAGGTTATAACGGCCGGCGGCCTTTATGCCTTTGTTCGCGGTGTTAACGGCGATGATTTAACGCTTGAAATTTCAAAAGGTGTTGAAGTTAAGGCTCACCGTTTCACCATTCGCGAAGTGTTGCGTGATAAAACAGAAGTTAAGAAAACAAATAAATAAGGGAAGAAAACATGTATAAACTATCAAAAGAAAGAGTGCTTATTATTTTAGGCATTTGTTTGGTCGGTATTTTTCTCGCCGTTCCGAATATTATGCCTAAATCGGTGAAGCTGCCTTCTTGGTGGCAACCCGTCAGCTTAGGTCTTGATTTGCAGGGCGGATCGAACCTTTTGCTTGAAGTTAATATGAAAGAAGTTGTTCGCGAACGTATGGAGCTTTTGGAAGATGCCGTGCGTCAAAGTTTGCGTGAACACCGCATCCGTTACCAAAATTTATCTGCCGGTGCTGACAGTGTGAAAGTTAAAATTGAAAATTCAAATTCGCGGACACAAGCCATCGGCTATTTCAAAAAATTGGAAGACGGGCTTGAGGTTTCTATCAACGAAAACGGAACAATTGAATTGAAATATTCGGAAACAGCCTTAAATATCTTAACAAAGAAGGTTGTTGACCAGTCAATTGAAATTGTTCGCCGTCGTATTGATGAATTAGGCACGAAGGAACCTGTTATTCAAAGTCAGGGTTCGGACCGCATAGTTGTTCAGTTGCCCGGTATTCAAAATCCGGAAGAAGTTAAGGCGCTTTTAGGTAAAACGGCCAAAATGTCTTTCCACCTTGTTGACAGCAGAACAACAGCGGCTGATGCAAAGCGCGGAAAATTGAGCAATTCTTCCCGTGTGATTAACAGTGCGGAAGGCGGGCAATTGGTTATTAACCGCAAAGCTGCCGTCGGCGGTGAAAATTTGACGGATGCCGGTGTGGCTTTCCAAGACGGAGGCGCTGTTGTAACCTTCAAGTTTAATACAATGGGCGGTCGTAAATTCGGCGAAGTAACAAAAAACAACATCGGCGAGAGATTGGCCATTGTGCTTGATAATGAAGTTATTTCGGCACCGACCATTCAATCTGCTATTATGGGTGGAAGCGGTGTGATTACCGGAAACTTTACGGCGGAAGATGCTAATAATTTAGCAATGCTTCTTCGCTCCGGTGCATTGCCGGCGCCGTTGGAAGTTTTGGAAGAACGTACCGTAGGCGCAGGTCTGGGTGCCGATTCGATTAAAGACGGTGTGTTTGCTTCAATCGTCGGTTTAATCGCCGTTGTCTTGTTTATGATTGCGGCTTACGGGTTGTTTGGTTTGTTCACAACAATAACGGTCTTTACAAACCTTATTTTGATGTTGGGTGCAATGAGCTTTATCGGCACAACGTTAACGCTTCCGGGCATCGCCGGTATTATCTTAACAATCGGTATGGCCGTTGATGCAAACGTTTTGATTTTTGAGCGCATGCGTGAAGAAGTTAAAACAGGTCGTTCGCCACGCGATGCCGCTGACGCCGGCTTCACGGAAGCATGGGGAACAATCGTCGATTCGAACTTGACAACACTTGTCGCCGCAGCCGTTCTGTTTTGGTTCGGGACAGGTCCGGTCAGAGGTTTTGCCGTGACGCTTGCCATCGGTATTGCAACATCTATGTTTACATCCGTTACGGTAACGCGCTTGATTATTACATACTGGCTGAACCGCTTTAAGCCGACAAAACTACCGATTTAATGAAAGAAAAGGACAAATAAAATGAAACTATTCAGTTGGGTAACAAAAGACACAAATATCGACTTCTTAAAACCGCGTAAGTTGACCTATACAGCTTCTATTTTGCTGATTTTAGCATCATTTTGGCTGATCTTCTTTCATGGGTTTAACTATGGTATTGACTTTTCGGGCGGCGTTTTGATGGAAATCAAAAGCGAAAACAAAATCAATGTTGAAGAAGTCAGACAGAAATTGTCTGTCTTGGGGTTGGATGAGTTGACTCTGCAAAGTGTTGGTGATGAAGGAAACGAACTCTCTATCCGTGCACAGGCAGATAATGCAAACGAAGAAAGTCAGCGTATTGCCATTATTAAAATCAAAGAGATTTTAGGCAACGGTTATGAATATCGCCGTGTTGAATCGGTTGGTCCGCGAGTCGGAGACGAATTGAAACGGGCA
Source organism: Alphaproteobacteria bacterium UBA1254 (assembly GCA_002308495.1). GTDB lineage: Bacteria > Pseudomonadota > Alphaproteobacteria > RF32 > CAG-239 > UBA1254. The sequence goes on along the minus strand of DBVW01000007.1, from coordinate 9,600 downwards.
GGCGTTATTTCGTCAATCATTGCGATTTTAGCAATTTGTGCTTATGTATGGTTCAGATTTGAATGGCAATTCGCTTTAGGCGCATTGCTCGGGCTTTTCCATGATATTATCATTACGGTCGGTTGCTTATCATTGTTCAGCTTTGATATCAGCTTAACAACGGTTGCCGCTATTTTAACATTAGCCGGTTATTCAATCAACGATACCGTTGTGAACTATGACCGTATCAGAGAAAACCTTCGCAAATATAAAAAGATGAGTCAATATGATTTGATCAACAAAAGTATTAATGATATTTTCTCACGCACGATTTTAACAGGTTTGACAACGCTTTGTGCGACAGTTGCTTTGTTTGCCTTTGGCGGCGATGCGCTTCGCAGCTTTTCGTTTGTTATTCTGTTCGGTGTGATTATCGGAACATATTCATCGATTTATATTTCATGCGTATTCTTAAATGTGTTTGATTTAAGAAAAACGCAGGAAGCGCATGCTAAGCAGGAAGTAAACCCGTTCGGCAACGCTTAAAAATAAGATTGAAGTAAAAAAAAAGAGGGGGAACATTCCCCCTCTTTTTAATGACCTTTCGGGCGGGCTGATGATAGAATGAATTTAAGATTTTCTATCGCAGGTGCAACCAAAAGGAACCTTTGCGGCTCGGCAAGCAAAAGAGAAGCTAAATTCTATCTTCTGATCTTTTCCTATCCGAACACATCAAAGATATAATCATCAAATATTTTTCTTCAACTTTATATCGCCCAAAGATTAGTCTTAAAAGCAAATAATTATTGACAAGAAAGCCTCAAAAGAGTATTTTTTGAATGATTTTTTTAATTAAAGGATATTAAATATGACGGATATATATTTGCACAATACCTTAAAACAAAGGAAAGACCTTTTCACGCCGATTGATGAAAAGAATGTGCGTATGTATGTCTGTGGACCGACGGTTTATGATAAAGCCCATCTCGGAAATGCGAAAACGCCGGTCGTTTATGATGTTTTATATCGCTTGCTTTGCCAGATTTACGGTAAAGATCATGTTACTTATGTGTCAAATATCACCGATGTTGATGATAAAATCTTAAACAAACACGAGCAAACCGGCAAGCCTATTCGTGAAATTACCGAAGAAACATATAAGTGGTATATTGAAGACATGAAAAAGCTCAACGTCCTGGACCCGAATTATCGTCCTCGTGCGACGGAATATATCTCGGAAATGATTGAGATTGTCAAAAAGTTGCTTGCAAACGGACATGCTTATGAAGTTGACGGACAGGTTCTGTTTGATGTTGATTCGATGCCGAATTACGGTTGCCTTTCAAATCGCTCGATGAAAGAAATGATGGCGGGTGCGCGTGTGGAAGTCGCCGATTATAAGAAAAACCCCGCAGATTTTATTTTATGGAAACCGTCAAATCCTGAACAACCCGGGTGGGATAGTCCCTGGGGTTACGGACGCCCCGGGTGGCATTTGGAGTGTTCGGCGATGAGCTCAAAACTTTTGGGTAACGATTTTGATATTCACGGCGGCGGGTCTGACTTAATCTTTCCGCATCATGAAAATGAATTAGCGCAGAGCACCTGTGCTTTTAAAGGCTCTCATTTCGCAAAATATTGGGTGCATACCGGTATGTTAATGATTAACGGGGTCAAAATGTCAAAATCTTTGGGCAATTTTTATACGGTTGATGAGATTTTGGAAAAACATCCGGCAGAAGCCTTAAGATTGCTCTTTTTAACAACGCATTATCATCAGCCGTTTAACTTTACCTTTGAAGGTTTAAATGAGGCCAAGAAAATTTTGGATAAGTTTTATAATGCTCTTCTTAAAAATGAAGATGCCCCTTTGATTAAACTTGAACCGAGCGAAAAAATAATTGATGCGTTAAAAGATGATTTAAACACACCCTTGGCGCTTTCTTATTTGCACGAAGATGTCAACGCCTTAAATAAAGCCGAAACATCAGAAGACCGCTCAAAACTTAAATCGCAGTTTTTAGCGGACGCTTACATGTTAGGGCTTTTATATAATGACCCGGTAAGTTGGTTTAAAGGCAAAGAAGACGATAGCTCATCTGAAATTGAAGCATTGATAGCAAAACGTGCTTTAGCAAAGAAAAACAAGGATTTTTCGACTGCCGATGCCATTCGAAACGAGCTTAAAGAAAAAGGGATCATCTTAGAAGACGGCCCTCAGGGCACGACCTGGAAACGCGTATAAAAATCTGAGCTATATGCTGTTTTGATCATAAAAAGAAGTGTTTTTATCTAAAGTATAAACAGCACGATCTTCCGGAATGTTGTAATAAATATATTCAACATTTTTCAACTCGTCAGAGTAGGGGCTGTAGGGTTGAATAATCGTTCTTTGCAGGGTATTTCCCAAAGCTTCGCGCAAAGTGTTGTCAATCCGTTTTGAAAAAGCATTTTTAAAGCTTGGCGAAGTAATAATGTTTGCAACCATAATGCCGTCCGGTTTTAAATGAGCTTTAACAAGCTTAAAGAAATTTGTCGTTGTAAAGTTAAGAGGAATGCTTTGAACGGCCGAATAAACATCAATGATAATCAAATCATAAGCGTTCTGATCATTGAGCAAAAACAGATAAGCATCTCGAGCGATAAACTTTTTGTTCGGTGTTAAAGGGGCGTCTAAAAAGTGTTGTTCGGATATTTTTTGTAAATCTTTTTCGATATCTAAAAAGGTATATTGATGAAAAGTATCATCTGGGCCGATTGTAAAGCCGCCGGCGCCCAAAACCAAAATTTGATGGGGGTAATCTTGAGGCAAATTTTTGATAAACGTTTGATTGATAAAATTGATATATTCAAAATTAAACGCCTCATTTTCGGAAACTTTCGAAGATAAAGAGCCGTTTATTTTCATCAATTTTGAAACGTAGCGGCCGTCTTGTTCGTCTACGGGCAAAATTTCGAGCCGCGAAACAGCATCGTCTTTGATTAAAAATTGGGAGCCGGTCATTAGTTTTTCATTGTTAAAAAGAACAGTCAGGATCAGGGCCATTAAAATCGGTGTGATATAAAACGGAATGTTTGCGGTTTTAACAATCAGGAAAAACGCAAGAATATTGGCAAGAATTAAAAATAAAATTGTGTGTGCAACACCTAAGAAAGGCATAAGAACGAGCGTCGTTCCGAGAGAACCTAAAACGCTGCCGATTGTGTCGATAGCCATAAAGCGACCGGTATAATCGGCATTAAAATGGTGAATATATCGACCGATAACGGAGGTTACAAATCCTAAGCTTGCGGAAGGTAAAGATAAAAAGGCCAAAGAAAAAAGCAAAACCAAAATTAAGGTTTGTCGGATGCCGATAAAATATAAAAAATAAAAATAAGTCTGCATTAAATAAAAAGGACAGGCAAGAATATAGGCAAAAACCGTAAAGATAATCAGCTTTTGTATATATTGCCGTATGGGATGTTTGGCAACGGATATGACAGAACCGATATAATATCCGACTGATAAAAAAAGCAGAATGACGGTCATGATGATTGATGTAATCAGCGCATTCGAGCCCACAAAATTAATCAGTTGTCTTAAAATAATCAGCTCAAAAGAAAGGCTTGAAAAACCAAGCAGACAGATAACGAAAAGTAAGTGAAATTTGAGCTTAAATGACATGATGTTCCTTCAAAAATTTAAGTATTCCGCCCAGATTATCAAACTCAGCTTTAATGTTCAGCACATTAAAATGTTTTTTCAAAGAAGACGGAATTTTAACGAAATCTTTTGATGTGGTATAAATCGGCACATTCTTTTTTGAAGCTTTTTTGATAATATTTTTGAGCTCGGCTTTGGTATAAAAATGGTGGTCGGGAAAACTGTAGGCGTTAGCGATTGTTAAGCCGCATTTTTCAAGAGAATGATAGAATTTTTGAGGGTATCCTATACCGGCAAAAGCAATAACTTTTGTTTCGGCATGCTGCGGTTTTTCTTCTATGATGTCAGCCCTGAAAACAGGCTTATGAAGTTTCGGCAACAATGAATTTTTATCTTTACCGATAAAGATAACGGCATCAGCGCGTTTAAGACCTGCCTGAAGGCTTTCGCGCAAAGGACCGGCCGGAATAATTTTGCCGTTTCCGATACCGAGTTCGCCATTAAAAACCAAAAACGAAACGTCTTTTTGCAAAGTCGGATTTTGAAAACCGTCATCCATAATTAAAACATCGGCACCGTTTTGAACGGCAATTTGCGCAGCAATTCCTCTGTCATGAGCAATAACGGTCGGAGCAACGGCCGCAAGCATCAAAGGCTCGTCTCCGACCTGATCGGGCGTATGTTTGTTCAAATCGACCAAAACGCCGTTTAACTTACCGCCATAGCCGCGAGAAATAAAAAACGGATTTTTTCCCTGTGATTTTAGAATTTGGGACAAAGCAATTGAAACAGGCGTTTTACCGACACCGCCGGCTGTAATGTTGCCGACGCAAATGACTGGAACGGGTGATTTAAATCCTTTTTTGAATTTGAGCCTTAAAGCCGTAAGCACACCATAACAAAGGCCGATTGGTGTTAACAAAGAAGAGACGATATTTTTATTTTGCCAATATGACGGAGTTTTCATCTGCGTTCTTTACTTAAATATAATCCTGAATTTTTTCAACAATGCCGTCTAAAACCTTAGCTTCGCTTGTTGCCCAGTTATAAGCAAGACTGCGCTTGGCTTCCAAAAGATCGGGATTTTTTAAAAGCTTTTCAACCATATCAATTAATTCTAAAACATCATTAACCTGAATAACGGCATCATTACGTTTGGCCCTGTTCATGGCATCCGTAAAATTGTGCATGTGCGGACCGACAATAACGGCATCACGGCACCTTGAAGGCTCCATAAAGTTCTGCCCGCCGTGAGGTATAAGCGAACCGCCGACAAAGACAACATCAATCAGTTCGTAAAAAATGCCGAGTTCACCGATTGTGTCAGCCAAATAAACATCAGTCTTGTCCGAAATTTTTTCATCTGCCGAACGAAGTGCAACATTCAAACCAAAATCTTTTTCAAGTTTTTCCTTGATTTCAACACCGCGATGAGGGTGTCTCGGAACGATAACGGTTAAAAGGTTCGGAATTTTTTTCGCAAGGTCGTTTAAGAAACGGCCGATTTTTGATTCTTCGTCTTCGTGTGTGGAACTGACGAGCCATACCGTTCGTCCGACAAATTGTTTTTCAAGTTCTTTCTTCTTTTCTTCATCAACAGGTAAGGGGAGCCCCGCATATTTTAAGTTGCCGAGACTTGCCGTATTTTTAGCACCTAAAACTTTTAAGCGATAAGTGTCTTCATCTGATTGGCCGAGACAAAGCGTGAAACAACTCAGAATTTCTTTAATCACAAATTCAAATTGCTGCCAACGACGAAAAGACTTGTTTGAAATACGGCCGTTGACTAAAATAACAGGAATGTTGCGTCTTTTTAACGCGGAAAGCATTGCCGGCCAAAATTCAGATTCAAACCATAAAGCAATATCAGGTTTCCAATGCCTGATAAAGCGTGCCGCATAAAGCGGATGCTCAAGCGGAAAATATTGGTGAAAAGCGCGCTCGGGAAGCCTTTTTGCCATAATCTCGGCAGAAGTTGTCGTGCCTGTCGTAACCATAATGTGTGCATCAGGAAAAACCTCAAGCAAACGATGAATAAGCGGCAACATCGAAATCGACTCACCGACCGATGCGCCGTGCATCCATATAAGTTTGCCTCTCGGACGCGGCAAATTTGCTTTGCCTAAGCGTTCGTTGAAACGCTTGATATCTTCTTTTCCGTTTTTCTTGCGCTTTTCAATGTAGCGGTTGAGGGCAAGCGGATATAAAAAAGTCAATAAAGTTTTATATAGTTTAAGTAACATTTTAAGTCCTAAGATTGTTTTTGATGTTTTCGAGGCAACGTTCCTTGTTCAATGGGCGGAATTTTGAGTTCGCGATCAAGCTGCCATGTCAAATTGTTCATTTCATTTTCAATTTGTTTGCGATAATTTTCTAAATTTTCTTTCGGCGTATTTTTAGGAATAAAAAACGGTTTGGTAACGGCAACAATTCCTTTTTGAAAAGGAAGCGGGATAAGCATACGATCCCAGCTTTTGCCTAAAATTTTAGATTTAGCGATGGAATATGTCATGCCGATAATCGGTTTACCTGTCGTTTTAGCATAATAAATGGGGCTCATTGTCATGGTCATGGACGGACCGCGCGGACCATCCGGAATAATGGCGATACTGGCATTGTTTTTTAATTCGCGTAAAAGTCTGACAGCGGCGCTTCGAGGATTTTCATTTGTCGAACCGCTGATATTTTCAATGCCGAAACGTTTGAGCAATCCCGCAATAAGCTGACCGTCCCGATGGGGTGAGACAAGCGCGGAAAGTTTGGAAGACCTGTTCCAAAAACACGGCGCAAAAGCAATTCTGCCATGCCAAGCAATGAAAATAACGCCTTTATGCTGTTTTAGGTTGTCATAAAAGAGATTAATATCACGTTTTTCCCAACGGGTTGTGAATGAAACAAAACGCACATACCAATAGCATAAAAAGCTAACGATATGTGTAACAGTCGAAAATTTCGCAATTTTTTTAAAAAAGCGCATAAAAAAAACCACACACAATTAAACAACAGGCACATCATATCTGCTTTTTTTTAATGTGCAAGTATAAATTGAAAAACAAATTGTTACATAATGTTTTAATCAATGTTTTGTGGATTAAAAAGAAAGCGGGGGTTGCCAATTTAAGAGACATTGCCTATATTATATAAAAATTATGCTAGGGAGAGATTAATGTCTGAAGAATTTCATCAGTCGCTTTATCCGGTTTTGCCGCTTCGCGATACGGTTGTTTTTCCGAAAATGATTGTGCCGCTTTTTGTGGGGCGCGAAAAATCGATTAATGCGTTGCAAAAAGTGCATGACACGGGTTCAACAATCATTTTGGCGACACAGAAAAAAGCAACTGAAGAAAATCCGCAGGATAAAGATATTTATCATGTCGGAACAATCGGCAGCGTTTTGCAGATGTTAAAGCTGCCGGACGGCACGGTCAAAGTCTTAATCGAAGGGCTTGAACGTGTTAAAATAGAACATTTTGAAGTCAACGATGAAATGATTTTGGCTGAAATCAAAGCTTTGCCTGAAGTTGAGATTAACAGTCAGGAATTGGAAGCTTTATCACGGGCTGTGATTTCGCAATTTGAAGAATACGTGCGCGCTTCCAAACGTGTGTCGCCTGACGTAATCAGCGCCATTCATCAAATTGAAGATATGAGCAAGCTTTCGGACACAATCGCCTCGCATTTAACCTTAAAAGTTGAAGATAAGCAATCTCTTTTGGAAGCAAAAGGGTTAACGGAACGCTTTGAAAAATTGCTTGCGCTGATGAATGCCGAACTGGCCATGATGGAAATTGAAAACAAAATTAAGACGCGCGTTAAAAAACAAATGGAGAAAAGCCAGAAAGAATATTACTTGAACGAGCAGATGAAAGCGATTCAAAAAGAATTAAACGATGGCGAAGAAGACGATGAAATAGGCATTTATACGAAAAAAATCAAAAGCACAAAACTTTCAAAAGAAGCACGAGAAAAAGCGCTTGCGGAAGTCAAAAAACTCAAAATGATGGGCGCAATGAGTTCGGAGGCAACCGTTGTGCGCAATTATTTGGATTGGATTTTGGGTATTCCGTGGAAAATTAATTCAAAAGTCAATAAAGACCTGGAAAAAGCGACTCAAATTTTAGAAGAAGATCATTATGGTTTGGAAAAGGTCAAAGAGCGGATAGTGGAATATTTGGCTGTTCAATCACGTGCGAAGAATGATAAAGTCAAAGGTCCGATTTTGTGTCTTGTCGGTCCTCCGGGTGTCGGTAAAACATCGCTCGGGCAATCAATTGCGAGAGCAACCGGACGTAAATTTATCAGGGCATCATTGGGCGGTATGCGCGATGAGGCCGAAATCAGAGGCCACAGACGCACATATATCGGTTCAATGCCCGGTAAGATTATTCAAAGTATGAAAAAAGCCGGAACGTCGAATCCGCTGTTTTTGCTTGATGAAATCGACAAACTCGGCAACGATTGGCGCGGTGATCCGAGCTCGGCGTTGCTTGAAGTTTTAGATCCGGAACAGAATGCCACATTTAACGACCATTATTTGGAAGTTGATTATGATTTGTCGGATGTGATGTTTGTAACCACGGCTAATTCGCTTGATATGCCGCGTCCGTTATTGGACCGTATGGAAGTGATTCGCCTGTCGGGTTATACCGAAGATGAAAAGCTCGAAATAGCCAAGCGCCATCTCATTCCGAAGATTTTCGGAGAGAATGCCGTCGAATGTTCGGAGCTGACAATTACGGACGATGCCGTGCGCGACATCATTCGCTATTACACGCGTGAAGCCGGTGTTCGTAACTTAGAGCGTGAGCTTTCAACAATAGCGCGAAAATCTGTGAAAGAATTTTTGATGGCCAAAGAAAAATGCATCAAAATTGAGGTCAATTCTCAAAATTTGGATAAATATCTTGGTGTTCGCAAATTTTCGTTCGGAGAGGCGGAACAAGAAGATCATATTGGTGTCACAACGGGTTTGGCGTGGACGGAAGTCGGCGGAGATATTCTTTTTATTGAAGCGGTTGATATGCCCGGTAAAGGACGCGTCATGCAAACAGGAAAACTCGGTGATGTGATGAAAGAATCAATTGATACAGCCTTTTCCGTGGTGAGAGCACATTCAAAAGATTTGGGAATTGATCCGAAAGTTTTTGAAAAAACGGATGTCCATATTCACGTTCCTGAAGGCGCAACGCCGAAGGACGGTCCGTCAGCGGGCATTGCGATGTTTACGACGCTCGTGTCAGTATTTACAAAAATACCGGTTCGAAAAGATGTTGCAATGACAGGCGAAATCACGCTTCAGGGAAGGGTTCTTCCGATCGGCGGTTTGAAAGAAAAACTTCTTTCGGCTTTAAGAGGCGGAATTAAGACTGTGATTATCCCAAAAGAAAATGTCAAAGACTTGGCCGAAATTCCGGACAATGTCAAAAAAGGTCTGAAACTTGTTGCGGTTTCAAATGTGAAAGAAGTTTTGGATATTGCCCTTAAACGAAAAATAACAAAAGGAAAAAAGAGCGCCTCTTAAGTCAAGAGGCGTTCTTTTTAATTCAAGTAGTTTTCTGTTCAGATTAGTAGAACTTCAATTCAACAGAAGCTGTGTTATCATCACCGCAAGCCTCAATAGCTTGAGCAACTGTCAAAGGTTTACCTTCTGTTGTTGCGCCTGTGTATAAAGCAGCGGCAGAAGCAGCGTCAGCATCATCAGCAGCTACACCGATAAAGCCAGAACCAGCACCAGAACCCCAGTCAGCTGTTGCTAAAGCAATGCAAGCTTCTGAAGGAAGACCGGTATATTTTACCAAAAATGCTGTGTTATCAGGAGCGCTGGCATTTGATTTACTTGTTGTAATTGTAACAACGCCCTTGAACGGGTTAACCAAAGCAGATGCACCGTTTCTCATAGCAGCCGGAATAATACCTAATTTAATAGCTTGAGCAGCTGTCAAGTTTTCATAGTTGTCTTGTGTGCCATACATTGT
>DBVW01000008.1 GCA_002308495.1 Alphaproteobacteria bacterium UBA1254 | reverse complement strand
TTGCCGTGGTCAACGTGGGCGATAATCGCAATATTTCTCATACTCATCTGTTTTGTCCTTTAATCAAATTCGCATCACAATAGCGCTTTTTTTTCAAATTTCAAGATTTTTTTAAATAAAAATGAGCTCAAAAAAAGGTGCTGACCCGCAGCACCTTTTTTAGGTTTTAAAATTATTTTCACTATTCCTGTTTTACGGCTTTTCCATCCAGAATACGCAAAATATTTGCCTCACTATCTATGTTTTGATTTTCTTTATCAAAGGTTAACTTCCCTAAAGGAGAATCCAGTCCATCAGAAGATTTCAAATTGTTGATAAAATCTTCCGGCGTCGGACGATTTTGCGTCGGAATGGTTTCATAGTTATGGATTGCAACCCACAATGTGGTATAAACGTTTTCTGCCCAATTTGTCGTCTTATCTCCTGTATATGCACTGTAATCATTATAAAAATCATTTGATGCATGGGCAACGTCCACATACCAATTCCCTTCGGCAAGTGTTTTATCTTGTAATAAGTTGAAAGATTGTATTGCCAAAACGGGGATGTCCAATTCCTGCTCCTTAAATTGGCGTAACAAATTATCTGTATCCGGCGACTGTGTTACCAATAAAATTGCTTCCGGATTTTGATGTTTAATCTTTTCAATTAAAATTCGAAAATCGCGTTCATTCGGATTAATATAATATGTTTCAACGTTGAATTTTGAATCTTGTTTTGCTATGTTTTCAAAACCACTGTATAGAGATACTGTACCGGCAGCGTTTAATACAATGCTGACTATGTTATGATAACCTTTTTTATCCAAAAGTTCCGCTGTCTTTGCTCCCGTCTTTTCCGTTGATGTTACAACACGATAATTATAAAAGCCTTTAGAAATCGCTTTATCTTGCGCAAAAGATAAATGAGCTACTTTTTTTTCTGCCGTGATTGGAGAAACAGCACTGGAAACACTGGAAAATGTGCTGATAATCAAATCAACTTTATCATAAGTCATTAGCCTTAGTGCTCCGGAAACACCTTGAGATGCTTCCGCTTTGGAATCTTCCCATATTATTTCATAATTGTATTTCATTTTGTCTTTGTCATTTTTTATCCAAAAAAAGTCTACGGCTTTTTGTGCAGATTTACCGACAAAGGCGGCATTTCCTGTTAACGGGTACAAGAAAGCAATTTTAATGGTCTTTTTTCCGTTGTTCTTCTTTTCTACTTTAGATTGATTTACATAAATAAGCCCAAAAATAATTGCAAATCCTAAAACTATGGCAGCAGTTTTAAATAACACCTTCATTTTCTTGGTCCTTTCGTTTGTTCTTTAGAATGTACCAGATTATTTCATAAAACACAACCACTCATTTCGTTCTTGTGAAAACTTTTGATACCGACAAAATTAGAATTTTCACAAAAAACAATATTTCTCATATTCATGGTTTTATCCTTCAATCAAATTCCTGTTACAATGACATTTCTTTCAAATTTCAAGATTTTTGTAACAAAAAATTTTGAAATAAAAAAGGCGCCGACTTGCGGCACCTTTTTTTTGAAAATCCAAACGATATTAACGTTTTGAGAATTGGTAAGAACGACGAGCTTTTGCCTTACCGTATTTCTTACGTTCAACCGTTCTGTCATCACGTGTTAAGAAACCGGCTTGTTTCAAAGCACTGTGAAGTTCCGGCTCATATTCGTTTAATGCACGTGAAATACCGTGTTTGATAGCACCGGCTTGACCAGACAAGCCACCGCCGTTAACCGTGCAGATGACGTCAAATTCGTTTACGCGATTTGTAACTTCAAACGGTTGGTTAATAATCATCTTCAAAACCGGACGAGAAAAATATTCATCCATTGTTTTGTCGTTGATTGTTACTTTACCGTGACCCGGCATAACCCAAACGCGTGCAACGGCATCTTTTCTGCGACCTGTTGCATAAACTCGGCCTTGTTTATCTTTCTTAGCCTTGCGAACTGTTTTTGTTTCAACGGCTGCTTCTTTTGTTGTTTCTTTAGCTACTTCTTTTGTTGCAGCTTTCAAATCTTTCAAAGAATCAATCTTTTTTGCAGGGCTTGCCTTTTTTACCACTGTTTCAACTTTTTTTGTAGTTGTTTTTTTAGCGGTTGTCGTGGCTTTCTTTGCTGTTGTCGCAGCTTTTTTTGTTGTTGTTTCTGTTTTCTTTGTAGCCATTATAATGCACTCCTTTTATTCTTCGGGTTACGAGCCGCAATATCCAATACTTCAGGGTTTTGAGCCGCATGCGGATGTTCCGCTCCGGCATAAACCTTAAGCTTTGTCATTTGCTGACGGCCCATCGGATTGCGTGAAATCATGCGTTCGACAGCTTTTTCAACAACGGCTTCCGGATGAAAGCCCGTGAAAAGACGAGCCGGATTTGTTTCTTTAATACCACCGATCCAGCCGGTATGTTTGAAATATTTTTTCTCGGTTAATTTTTTACCTGTCAATTTGACTTTATCGGCATTGATAACGATAACATAGTCGCCGCAGTCCAAATTCGGAACAAAATAAGGTTTGTGTTTACCGCGCAAAATTTTCGCAACTTCTGCTGCCAAGCGGCCTAAAACAACACCTTCTGCATCAACGACATACCATTTTCTCTCAATGTCTGAGGGTTTTGTTGCATATGTTGTCATTTTTCTTTCTTTCAAAAGTTAATTTAAAAATTCTGCTTTAATATACTTAAAAAAAAGTCGTTGTCAATAACAAAATTTCTTTGTTTTTCAAATATTTGATATTTGGTATTATAATACCGCTTTTTAACTTATTGATTTTGCATAATTTTGTTAAAAAAGAAAAACCACCCTTTTTCAAGGATGGTTTTCTTTTCAGATGTGGCGTCCTAATCGAACAGATGGATGCCGTCGATGGCAGACACATTGTCGGGACCTTCATCATCTTCGGTTTCAGAATCTGCCGCCGTTCCCGCGCCTGTTTGCGACTTGAACTCGCTCGGGCGCAGAACCTTTAAGTGTTCTGCGTAGATTGCCATCTGGCGATTGAGTTCTTTACGGCCTCTGCCCAGCAGCTCGGGATAATTGTCAATTTGAGCCCTGAGCCACTCGATGAGGGCGAATTGCTCGTAAAACGGCCGCGCATCCACCTCCAACTTAAAAGTGAAAAGGTGGTCAGCGTCTTTTTTCTCGTCACCGGTTCCGGCGCCGAGTCTCTTTTCCAGCTCGTCCCAGATGATCCGGCCGGCCTTGAGGCGAACCCTCGATGAAGCCAGACCTTTTTTGAGATTGTTCTGTTCGAGCACGCTTAATTTCAGTTCTTCTTCCATAATGCTATTGTTTTAATGGTTACACTTTCTTAACCGAGAACATTGATGTGTTCTGTCAGCGTCTGGGCCCAACGGCGCTCTCTTTCTGCCTCGCGGGCGTTCAGCATTCCGATCGAAGAGTCCGTCTGACAATAAGACAGCTCGTGTTTGAGCCACTCCTTGAGACACTTGAAATCATACGACGGAAGCTGCTGTGCGTTTGCCTTAAAAACAGCTAAGCGCATTTCATCGTCCTGAGGATTGTGCGTTGTTGTCAGCCTTCTGTAAACGATGCGGCCTTCTTGGAGTCTGACCCATTCGGAAGCGATCCCGACACGGAGCAACAAATTCTCCCATTTTGAGAGTTTGTTCTTGTATTTTCGTCTTTTAGCCATAAAGATAATATAAAAAAAATAGACATAGACTTATAAAAGTGGTAAAAGGCTATCCTATTTTTTTTATTTTGTCAAGAAAAAACCACCCATCAAAGGGTGGCTTTTTTTCTTTTTGTTTTTTTAGCAGCGGATTTTTGTCCCGTCGACCTTGCAGTCTTCAACAATATATCGAACCGCACGCTTAAAATCATAATCAGATTTTAAGTCATACGAATCCATACCGGCAACTTCCGCTTTCACGGGTTTCACCATTTTATTTGCCCAAAGTCCGCAGATCAATCCGCAACCAAAAGCAATCACTATCAGAGTTTTTTTCATAAGCATATTCTCTTTATTAAATTTCTTTGATAACGCAATATTTACTCTGTCACAATATCGCTATGCTTTTGCCACTTAGCATTTATTTCTATTGTTTCACCGGCTTTAGCGTCAAGCATATGTCGATACGTTTTGTTGTGCCATACTGCCTTTGTTTTCGGCAAAATTTCTTTTCCGTTGATCAATACAGATGTATAATCAACCCAATTTTCGATTATTTTATTGTTTCCATCACGTTTATCCGGACCGCGAAGAACCATCGAAATTTCAGCGTCATTTAAGACTTTTATTTTTATATCCATCCGATTATCAGTTCTTTGAATCGCATATCCCTGATAGCCGTATTGAGGCATCCAATTTGTTTGTTTTTCAGGCGTTTTTGAAGTATTGACATAAACTTCAAATTGCGGATTTTCAGCATCAACCAATGCCGTGCTTAAATCAATACGTGCCGTTACTTTTTCATTTTGCAGTTCCGCTACCTCAGCAGCCATATCTTGCTCAACATTATCCATTGCTTTTAATAGCAATACAACACCCAAAATCGCTGCCAAAACAGCAATAATAAGGTAAATGATGCTTTTTTTATTTTGGGTTTTGCTTTTCTGTGCCATTTCACATTCCTTTCAGTTGTTCTCTAAATACAGCCAAGCATTCGCCTTGCCTACTTTGGTACTTTTAATACCGTTGTTATTTAATGTCAAGTATTCAATCGGTTTTGTTAAACAATGCGCCAAATGTATGGGTTTAAAAATTATGGTGCAAAACTTTCTTACATGCGCTTTTTTAATTCTTGTTTTAAAAAAGAGACATCGGCCGAATATGTGATTTTAAGGTTTTCAGGGTTGCTTTCGACAGTGGTTATTTTTGAAGTTATTGACGAACACGATTGCAAAACGGAATTACACGGATTTATCTCATAAGCCTTTCTTAACACATCTAAACGCCCGCCTTCCGGCCCTGAGCAACATTTTATATTTTTTCTGTGGCAAAATCTGTTTTCAATTACCATATCCGTATCGGGTTTTGTAATCGTTTGAACCACCTCATATTTATCAAGAAGTTTGACTATTTTTTCAATCACGGTAGGCGAAACCAGCGGTCTCACGCCATCATGAATAAGAACCTTTGTTTTAAGGCCGGAATTGCAAATGGCATCAATCCCCTTTTTAATCGACTCGCATCTTGTTTCACCGCCCTGCAAAATTTTTTTGATTTTTGGATATTTTTCAACCAAGCTCAAAACTTTTCTAATATAACCGGCATGGCAAACCAAATAAATTTCATCAATTACATCTATGCTTGCTATATTATCTAGCGTATATTCCAAAACTGTTTTTCCCAAAACCTTAACAAATTGTTTGGGTAATTTGCGTTCAAAACGATTACCCGAGCCGCCAGCCAATAAAACAACGATGTTTTTAGAGTTTTCCATTTTTAACAATCTCGGTTAGTTGAATGAATGTATCCAAATCCATTTTTTCGTTTCCGTGCAGACGAAAATAATTCGGCCACTGCATATAATCACCATAATTTTCAAACAGTAAAACATCTGCTCTGTTCGGTCCCAAAAACTCATATTCTTCAAAAACATATTTTTTTAGCGGGAAAACCCATTCCCATTTGTAATAACTTTTGGGGTTTCCCCATGTTTCAATCCCTCGAAACAAAGAAACACCTTCGCGCCTTTGAGGTTTTTGTCGGTGCAAAACAAATTCATCTCTTAAAGCAATATATGCCTCATAGCGCCAATCTTTCTGGTCTTTTTGACGATCTGTTTTTTTGTTTTTTTGAACTTCTTTGTCAGCCTCTTGTTTATCTTTAAAAAATGCTTCTTTTTCGGCATCTGTTTCTATCGCTTTGAAATAATAATCTATCGGAAGAATGTCCAGATGAATCGGCAAATTTTTATAATTAATTCTCAAACAATCCGTTAAAGTATATTCAACATCTGGTATTTTTTTCAACAATTCAACCAATTTTTCATAATCATCTCGCATCAAACACACATCAATATCATCATCCCAAGGAATAAACCCTTTGTGACGAACGGCACCCAACAATGTTCCGTAATTGATAAAATATGTTAAATTGTTTTCTTTGCATAAGTCCGTTACCATCTTTAAAAACATCAAATTCGCCTGTTGAATAAGGCGCAATATACCCGTAGCCTTAGGACATTTTGTAATATTTTGCGTATTTAAACAGCAATTTACTTGTTTTGACGTTTCTAAAAGCAAATCATAACTGTAGCAATTGTTTTCTTCCCCTGTTAATAATTTTTTTCGGATAAGCTTTCTTTGTGCTTTTGAAGGAATAAACGTTGTCAAAACATTGATAAGTATTTTTTTAAATTTCATTTCAAGTCCTTAATATGTCGTTCGAAATACATGTTATCATATTTTTTTGTTTGCACAACTTTATTCTTTTCACAGTCTGATAAATCAAAACCGCCCTTTCTAAAGAGCGGTTTTGATTTCTTAAAAGCAAATTATTCTTTGTCAGCTTTTGCTTTTTCGGCGGCTGCCTTTGATGTTGCCGTCAAATCGTCGGCAATACGTGCAGACTTACCGCGTAAAGCACGCAAGAAATAAAGTTTCGCACGGCGGATTTTACCGATACGTGCCACTTCGATTTTTGCAACATTCGGAGAATAAAGCGGGAACACACGCTCAACACCTTCACCGAACGAAATTTTGCGAACGGTGAAAGATGAGTTCAAACCGTCATTTTTACGAGCGATGCAAACGCCTTCGTAAATTTGAATACGTTCACGGTCGCCTTCTTTAACCTTTGTATGAACTCTTAAGGTATCGCCGGCTTTAAAATCCGGAAGGTTTTTGCCTTCGCTGAGCTTTTTCATTTGCTCTTCTTCTACATTTTTCAAAATATTCATCAGTTTAACCTTTTCTTGTTAAAATTTGTTACCTTATAACCCTAAACCTTTTTTAAATCAAGATATTTTTTAAAAAGGTCGGGGCGCTTTTTTTCCGTTATTTTTAAGGACTGGTCTTCACGCCATTTGGCAACATTTTCATGATGCCCCGAAAGCAAAATGTCCGGAACTTTTAAGCCTTTCCATTCAATCGGTCTCGTATATTGCGGATATTCCAAAAGACCGTTTTCAAAGCTTTCTTCCGCGGCTGATTCCTCGTTGCCCAAAACGCCGTCTAAAAGTCTGATTACACCGTCAAGCATAATCATTGCGGCTTGCTCGCCTCCCGTTAAAACATAATCACCGATGCTTATTTCGTCCGGTTCATACGCTTCTATGATGCGTTCGTCAATGCCTTCAAATCGGTTGCAAATAATTGTCAGCTCTTTTTCTTTTGAAAGCTCATGGAGCTTTGATTGTGTCAAGGGTTTGCCTTTCGGGGTCATATAAATCAACTTGCCGCTATTGAAGTTGGCATCAATTGCCGCACCCAAAATATCCGCCCTCATCACCATTCCGGCACCGCCGCCGCAAGGTGTGTCATCGACCGAGCCATATTTGTCGGTTGCATAATCTCTGATATTGACCGTCTCTAAGCTCCATTTTCCCTGCCCAAGTGCCTTACCTGTCAAGGAAAAGCCTAAAAAGCCCGGGAACATTTCGGGATAAAGCGTTAAAATCTTAACCTTCATCTTTTCCCTCATCTTCAAGATAAGCCATTGTGTCTTCGCTTAAAAACACAACACCTTTTTTTAAGTCAACATCCGGCACATAAGTGTTGTTAAACGGCAACATCTCGGTTCGTTTTAAGCCATCAAACTTAACTTCCAAAATGTCTCCGGCGCCAAAATTATATATGCCGACAACCTCTCCGATTTGTTCTGACGTTTTTTGCCGAACCGCTTTCAAACCGACCAAATCCGCCTGATAGAATGTGTCTTCGCTTACATTCGGCAATTTGGATCGTTCAATATAAAGCTCCGTGCCTTTGAGGTTTTCCGCGTCGTTTCTTGTATCAACGCCTTTGATTTTGACACGTAAAAGCTCTTTTGAAAATCCGACAAAACGAGTTTCAAAAATGCGCGTCCCGTCTTTGTTTGAAAGGTTGCCATAGCTTAAAACATCTTTGGGATTTTCCGTAAAGCTTTTAACTTTAACTTCCCCTCTGATGCCATGCGCTGCAACAATTTTTCCCAAACAAACAAGTTTCGACATTTTTCGTCCTTAAAAATAATACTTTACAAAAATTATTCAGCAGAAGCTTCGGAAGATGCGGCAGCGGCAGCTTCTTTAGCAGCCTTTGCTTTTTCTTCTTTTTCTTTCATGCGTTCAACAGTTTTCGCACGCGGTGCAGATTTTTTGGGTTGCTCATGAATAACAGGTGCTTCGCACAAGCCCAAACCCGCAAACAATTTTTGCAATCTTTCCGTCGGAACCGCACCCTTTTTGAGCCAAGCAGAAACCTTCTCGACATCAACATTCAGACGATCTTGATGATCTTTCGGAAGAAGCGGATTATATGTGCCTAACTTTTCAATAAAGCGGCCATCGCGAGGTGCACGCTGATCTGCGGCGACAATACGATAAAACGGACGTTTTTTAGAACCGCCTCTTGATAATCTGATACGAACTGCCATTTTATAAATTCCTTTCGTTAAAAAGTTAAATTGTTAAAAGTTTTAAGCCTTATGGCAAAGTCTTAAAACCGTTTGTTGTTCATCGGAGAAAGCGGAAAACCCGCTTGCCCGCGTCTCATCATTTGAGCAAAACCTTTGAGACCGCCGAATTTGCCCATTTGTTTGACCATGGAAGCCATCTGCTCGTATGATTTTAAGAGCTTGTTGACCTCCGAAACTTCAACCCCCGAACCTGCGGCAATACGCTTTTTGCGGCTTGCTTTAATTACATCGGGGTTGGCTCGTTCCAATTTTGTCATTGAAAGAATAATTGCCTCTTGTTTTTTCAAGATTTCATCGCCGTTGATTTGTTCTAACTGCGCCTTATATTTTGCAATTCCGGGCAACATTGAAAGAACGCTTCCCATTGAGCCGAGCTTTTTCATCTGTCTCATCTGAGAAAGTAAATCATTTAAGTCGAATTTGCCTTTCATCATTTGAAGCGCTTCTTTCTCGGCCTGCTCGCGGTCAATGTTTTCCATTGCCTTTTCGACAAGGCTCACCACATCGCCTTGGCCCAAAATGCGCCCTGCAATGCGATCGGCATGGAACTGCTCAAGCTCGTCTGTTTTTTCGCCCGTGCCCAAATATTTAATCGGCACACCGGTTACCATCTTCATTGACAACGCGGCACCTGCACGGGAAGACCCGTCAACACGTGTTAAAACAAGCCCCGTCAGCCCAAGCTTTTCATCAAAAGCTTTTGCCACATTGCAAGCTTCCTGTCCGATTAGAGCATCGCAAACAAGTAATGTTTCAACAGGGTTAGAGAGTTTTTTAACATCACTCACCTCGTTCATTAAAACATCATCAATTTGAAGACGCCCTGCCGTATCCAAAATCAAAACGTCATAACCGCCGAGCTTTGCTTTTTCAAGCGCGCGCTTTGTAATTTCAAGCGGTTGTTGACCTTTAACAATCTCAAGCGAATCGACACCAATCCCATCGCCCAATTGTTTTAATTGTTCTTGCGCCGCCGGACGATAAACGTCTAACGAACAAAGCAAAACTTTTTTGTTTTTCTTTAATTTGTTTGCAATTTTGGCCGTCGTTGTTGTTTTACCGGAGCCTTGCAAACCGACCATTAAAAACACGACGGGCGCCGGCGCATTAAAATTAAGCTCCGTTTGCTTGTCGCCCAAAAGCTTGACGAGTTCGTCGTGAACGATTTTAACAACCATTTGCCCCGGCTTGACAGAGCGAACAACTTTTTCACCCAAAGCCTCAGCTTTCACATGGGCGATAAAATCTTTCACAACCGAAAGCGAAACATCGGCTTCCAAAAGCGCTATTCTGATTTCGCGCATAGCACTGTCGATATCAGCTTCCGAGAGAACGCCACGGGAGGTGATTTTGGAAAAAACAGCACCTAATTTATCGGTCAATGTTTCAAACAAAAGTCAATTTCCTTTTTTTTCAAGACTCGTTTTATATAAAAATTCCGCGCCAGTGTGCGAACCCTCGCTGACTGGCGGCACGCCTTGGCGTGTTATATAAAATCGAACCTTTCTAAAGTTAATTCGAGGTTTGTATACTTTCTTTTTTTTAAAGAGTCAAGATGTTTTTTTATCGTTCGTTTGATAAACCGAATCGGAAATTTTGCCTTTCAATTTCTTTTGCCTTTTTCTCTTTTAGCTGCCAAACTTCATCACGTGTATCAATAAATTCAATTTTCTCGAACAATTCTTGAAATAATTTATTGTCCTTATGTTTCTGATAAATACGGTGCATCTTCTTAAATGTTTCTTCAGCCTCGTTTATTTTCTTCGAATCGGATTTGATTTCATCCGGAATATTTAATGTCTCATCGGCTTTTTTCAACTTCCCGATGGCTTCCCAGATATCATATTCATATATCATTCTGATCTGATAAGTATCAAGCAGACAAGCTGCATTAATAATTTCCGTTTCTTTATCCGTTTGAGGCAAGGGCTGTATTTTTTCAATAACCAAATGTTCTCTTTTTTGGTTAATCTTATTGTGTCTTTTTATTCTTCGCAAGCATTTTGATTTTATGTAATTCCAATATGTCTCGCCTAAAATACGGTAAGCTTTGGCTTTTCGTTTCAGCTTTTCATATTTCGACGTTATCTCTTTGTTTTTTATTTTTTCAAATTCTTCCTGACTGAAACAATGTTTTTTAACAAGTTGCGCCGTATAAAACGCAATCTTTTTATAATCAAGAATCCCGTGTTTTGAAAATTCTTCTTTTGTTTTCAGCCGTCCTTTTTTTCTGATTTCGCGCATCAGTGCTAATTCAATCGGCAGCGAAACATAATATATCAATTCTTTTCTTTCATCGTTAGCAAAACTCACTCCGTTTGCCATTCGGTATAATTTGCGCTTTTTATATTCCAAAACATTATCCGCTTTTAAGAGCATAACCATCGTTGCAAAAGTGTTTGCATGTGTTTCCACCAAATATGTGTTGTATTCATTTTGGTGATTAATGTTAAACATGTTGTATTTAAACTGATACAAATGTCCGCATTCATGATAAATTGTGTATTTATCAAAATCTGTTTCAAAACCCGAAAGCACAACAAGCTGATTTTTATTTTTCTTTGAACGTATTGTATATCCGCTGCCGCATGCTTCTTGTTCATGAACAATTTCAGCGCCTCCGGTATATGACAGCTCAATTTTATGAAGCAATAATAAATCTCTTTTCGAATATCCGAGACGGGCCATTTCACTGATAAACAGCTCTGCATCTTTTTTAAAATCTATCGTATGTATATCATCATAACACAGCCAGCGCGCTTTTGTCTGGTTGCAAACATCATTTAAATCTTCTATGACTTCATCTTTACTGAGCATTTTTTTGTTCCCGTTTTCAGCGCTCGTTTACAGCCATGTTCGCCAAACACCGTTGTTCCAGTTCTTTTTTCTTTTGTTCTTTTAAGTCCCAAATCACATTTCTTTGGTAGTTGTCATTTATTTTTGCAAAATATTTTTGAAAGAACTCGTTTTCTTTCCACTTTTCATAAATTGTTTTTATTTTTTGAAACGTCTCTTCCACCCATTTTTTCTCATCTTCTTCCAATCTTTCGGGAATTGTTTCCTGCTCTGTCACAACCAACTCCAAATCCGGAAAAAAGCCGACATCTTGCGCCAAATAAACCTGACAATTATCAATTTGACAAAGTGCGTTAATCACTTTGTTTTCTTCGTTGTTTTCACACAAAGGGGCCAATTTTTTCGCAATTTTTTTGAGACGTTTTATCTCTAACTGATGATGTTTATTCTCTTTTTTTATGTAATATCTTTCTTTTTTAAAAACATAAATACTTCCCAAAATACGGTAAGCTTTGGCTTTTCGTTTCAGCTTTTCATATTTCGACGTTATCTCTTTGTTTTTTATTTTTTCAAATTCTTCCTGACTGAAACAATGTTTTTTAACAAGTTGCGCCGTATAAAACGCAATCTTTTTATAATCAAGAATCCCGTGTTTTGAAAATTCTTCTTTTGTTTTCAGCCGTCCTTTTTTTCTGATTTCGCGCATCAGTGCTAATTCAATCGGCAGTGATAAATAGTAAATTAACTCTTCTTCATCTGAATTTATTGTTGCTACCCCCTCTAAAAAGCGTGAAAGTTTTTGTTTTTTATAATCTAAAATGCTTTTGGCTTTGAGCAACGAAACCATTGTGGAAAAAACATTTGCATGTACTTCTGTGCGATATTTCGTATAGTCATCATTTTTGATAACATCTAAAATGTTATATTTGTATTGATACACATGAGCTGCTTCATGATAAATCGTTTCTTTTTCTCTGTCTTCATGAAACCCGGGCAACACCATCAAACATTTTCTGTTTCCTTCTTGCGTATATCCCCCGCAAGTTTTTTCGTCATGATGTTTTATGGAAAAGCCGCCCCCATATTCCGGAACGATAAGAGCTTTTTCCAACAGTTCATCGCAATGTATGCCGATATGCCCCATTTCTTTAATAAACAAAGCGCTGTCACGTTCATAATCTTCCGTATGAATATCCTCATACATCAAATACCGCGCTTTTGTCTGCGCGCAGATATCTTTCAAATCTTGTAAAACGTTTTGTTCAGTGCTCATTTTGGTCTCAGTTTTACTTTTTTAACAAATTTTTATATTTTTGTCAACATATTTAAAACAAAAAAAATCCCTCGCCTTTTAAAGCGAGGGTTCTTTTACCAATAGCTGTTTAATCTTTAGCCGCCACCTAACACGACACCTTCGGGACAAGCGGCAGAAGATTCGATACATTTCGTCTTGCGTTATTATTCTTTCCTTTCGCATAATTCAAGTTCTTGTCTTAATTTGTTAATCCGTGCCAGCCACTCAAACAGCGCCGGAAACTCCGAGCTGTTTAATTTTGCAAGCTCTTGACCTACCCGCTCCCCGCCTTTCGGGTAAACAGGGCAAACATCATAATTTATTTTGCATGAACAACCCCACAAGCTCTGTATCAGAAGCATTAGGAGCGCTCCAAATTTCAGCTTTTTGTTTTTCGACATACTTAATCACCTCGACTTCTTTGATAATCTCTTCCCCGCGTTCTTTGATTATTTTTGTTTCGGCGTGCGACCGACCTAAAAAGTAACAAATCAAACAAAGAGACAAGATTAAACAAAGACAGGCGATCCATTTTGCAATTTCAATCTTCATTTAACCCAAACTCCAGTCTCTATTAAACGGGCGATTCTTTGCGCACGCTTTCCGACATCAACGGCGTATTTGCTCATTAAACATTCTTTCGCCGCGCCGCGATAATCCCCGATCAACATCGCGCCTAACATCCTTTTGAATTTTAACAGTCTTTTTATGCCCATATTAAAGCACATATCCAACAAGGCATATTGTCGTTCATCGTCTAACTGATACCAAAACGAGAGGTTATTGATTAAATCCCTCTCGCACCGCTTCACGTCGTTTTTTAAGAGATAAAGGCACTTTTCAACCGTGATGCCGTTCTTAATATCGCCGACAACTTCCTTTTCTCGCGGGGTTAAAGGGTTTGTCTCTAAATTTCGACCGACACCGATTGTCAAATATCCCGCAGGGCATTTGTAAACGTGGTCAACACAGCCTTCGTGCAAAAGAAGCCGTTTTGTAATTTCGTTTGCATCAATCATTTAACCTTACTTTCGATAATTTTTGAGAGTTTTCTTCTGATAAAAGCGTTCGCCCAGTCATAAAGCGGTCGCGAACATAAAATAATTATCCCGCAAAATCCCGAACGTGTCGCGCCGTCTGCTATCCATTCGGCAAGTAAGAGATAAAACGAATAACCCATAACAAAGCCTAAGAGGGCATCTAAAAACAGCCCGCTCAAAGTCTTAAAACGGATAATGGCGGAAGAAATCGCCGCCATTACCAAAAATAAAACAACCTTTAAATCGTCAATCATTTTGGTTCTCTCTAATATTTGATGATTGCGTTAGATCCGCCCGTTGCCGCACTAAAGTCTGCCGTTAAGCCTGAATATTCGGCGTTTTGAGAAACACCCAAGCCTTTTCCTGCCGTTCCTGCTTTGCCATAACTTCCGGCGACCGTTCCCACCGGCAGAGGTTGTGTCGGCGACCATTGAGCAGAGTATGTTCTTTGAGTTCCTATACTACCTACTTCATCAATGACCATTTGAGCGTTTGGCGCAGAACTCAAGTCATCTGTCAAACCAAGTGAATTGCCGTTACCAACAACGGGTAACGCACTCGGAAAACAGTTTGTAATATTAGGCAAATTGAATGTTGTAGAGCCGTCTCCTGCGCCGTATTTATCTCCGATAACGGCGTAAAGTGCTGCGTAATCCGTTCTTGAAACAGCCGAACCATCGCAGAGCAAGAACCCTGTCGGAGCCGTTGAGCCGCCAAACGGCAAGATTGAGCCTGTCGGCACACCACCGCTCGCTGAAACCGCATTTTCAACATAAGCCGTTGTTGCGACTTTGGTCGAGTTATCCCCCGCTGTTTGCGTTACCGCTGTCAAATCGCCCGTGAAGTTTTTATTTCCCGTGATTGTTTCCGTGCCGTCTCTGTGAACAACATTCGTAGATTTCGAGCCGTCATTAACCCAACCCATTGTTGCAACATAAGTGTCTGTTTTTGATGATGTAGATTTCGTCAAGTTTCTGTTTTCAACG